>NZ_JAVRHI010000276.1:0-37484 GCF_034105845.1 Streptomyces sp. CRN 30
CGCCCGCCCCGCCTACGACCTCCGCCCCGGCACCCCCGACCTCGCCTCCTTCCCGCGCGCCGCGTGGCTCAGGGCCGCCCGCCGCGCCCTGACCGCCGCCCCGCACGAGGCCCTCGGCTACAGCGACCCGCGGGGCCGCCCGGAGCTGCGCGCCGCCCTCGCCGGATACCTCTCCCGCACCCGGGGCGTGCGCGCCGACCCCCGGCACGTCCTCGTCTGCAACGGCTTCCCGCACGCGCTGACCCTCCTCGCCCGCGTCCTGCACGCCCGCGGCGTCCGCACGGTCGCCGTCGACTCCTACGGCCTGTACCTCCACCGCGACCTGCTCGCCGCCGCCGGACTGCGCACCGTGCCGCTGCCCTTCGACGGCCTCGGCACCGACCCGCGCGCTCCCGCCGGGGAGGCCGGAGCCGTCCTGCTCACCCCCACCCACCAGTTCCCCATGGGCTCGCCGCTGAGCCCCGAACGCCGCGCGGCCGTCGTCGACTGGGCCCGCCGCACCGGCGGCCTGGTCCTGGAGGACGACTACGACGGCGAGTTCCGCTATGACCGCCAGCCCGTCGGCGCCCTCCAGGGCCTCGACCCCGACCGTGTCATCCACCTGGGCACCGCCAGCAAGGCCCTCGCCCCCGGCCTCCGCCTCGCCTGGGCCGTCCTCCCGCCCGCCCTGGCCGAGGAGGCCACCCGCGCCAAGGGCCATGTCGACTCCTGCGGCGTCCTGGACCAGCTCACCCTCGCCGAGTTCCTCACCTCCGGCGCCCACGACCGGCACGTCCGCTCCGCCCGGCTGCGCTACCGGCGGCGCCGCGACACCCTCGTCGCCGCCCTCGCCGTCCGCGCCCCCGCCGTCCGCGTCACCGGCATCGCCGCCGGTCTGCACGCCGTCCTGCTGCTGCCGCCCGGCACCGAACGCTCCGTCGTCCAGGCCGCGACCTGGCAGAACCTCGCCCTGCACGGCCTCGGCCCGTTCCGCCACCCCGACGCCGTGTGCCCGCCCCTCGACGGCGTCGTCGTCGGCTACGGCACCCCGCCGGACCACGCCTGGACGGGGGCCCTGGATGCCCTGTGCCGGGTCCTGCCGTAGCATCCTGCCGATCATCCGAACGGACGACCGGGGGAGTTCGAAGATGGCGGAGACACGACGACGGCTGCGGTCCAGCACCGTCATCCTCGGGGGGATGGGCGTCCTCGCGGCGGCCCTCACCTCGTGCGGATCCGAGCCCGACCGGCGCTGCGTGGACCGCGACAGCTACGACTACGCCGACGGCTACCGCGTCGTCGCCGACAAGAACTGCAAGTCCACCGGTACGTCCGGCAGTTCGAGCCGCAAGGTGAGCCGGAAGACGGTCGACGCCGACTGGTACTACGACGCCGACGTCAGCCGCGGCCGCGCCGACTACGGCACCTTCGACCGCGACGAGGCCGTCGACCGCGGCGGCTTCGGCTGCTCCTCCTCCGGCAGCGGCGGCGGCTGACCCGCGTGGAACGCCGCACGATCACCCCGCGCCCCGGCTGGCAGCGGACCGTCGAGGAACAGGGCCTGATCTACCCCCTGACCCGCTACCCCGACGACTCCCTGCGCCCCTACTGGGACGAGAGCGCCTACTACGTCTTCTCCCTCCCGGAGATCGAGGCGCTGGAGGAGACCGTCGAGGAACTGCACCGCATGTGCCTGGCCGCCGCCGCGCACATCGTCGCCACGGACCGCTTCGCCGACCTCGGCATCACCGACCCGCGGCTGGTCGCCGCCGTCACCGAGGCCTGGCGGCGCCGCGCCGAACTCCCCTCCGTCTACGCCCGCTTCGATCTGCGCTACGACGGCACGGGGCCGGCGAAGCTGCTGGAGTACAACGCCGACACCCCGACCTCCCTGGTCGAGGCGGCCTCCCCGCAGTGGTTCTGGATGGAGGAGCGCTTCCCCGGCGCCGACCAGTGGAACTCCCTGCACGAGCGCCTGGTCGACGCCTGGAGGAAGCAGGCCGCGCTGCTGCCGCCCGGCAGCCCCCTGTACTTCGCGCACTCCACCGCCGACGAACTCGGCGAGGACCTGATGACGGTCGCCTACCTCAAGGAGACCGCCGAGCAGGCGGGCCTGGCCACCGAGTCCATTCCCGTGGAGGAGATCGGCTGGGACCGCCTCTCCGGCCGCTTCGTCGACAACCGCCTGCGCTTCATCCGCAGCGTCTTCAAGCTCTACCCGTGGGAGTGGCTCACCACCGACCGCTTCGCCGGCCACGTCCTGGACACCCTCGACAACGGCGGCGGCACCGGCACCACCCTGTGGATCGAACCCGCCTGGAAGATGCTGCTCAGCAACAAGGCACTGCTCGCGATCCTCTGGGAGCTGTACCCCGGCCACCCCAACCTCCTCCCGGCCCACCTGGACGGCCCCCGCGAACTGGCCGGGACGACCGGCTGGGTCTCCAAGCCCCTCCTCGGCCGCGAAGGCGCGGGCGTCACGGTCCACGCCCCCGGCTCGGACCCGGCCCCCCGCGACGAACCCTGCTGCTACCAGCAGCTCTGCCCGCTCCCCGACTTCGACGGCAACCGCACGGTCCTCGGCGCCTGGGTGGTCGAGAACGAGTCGGCGGGCCTCGGCATCAGAGAGTCGACGGACCTGGTGACGGACGAGTACGCCCGCTTCCTTCCCCACGTGATCCTCTGAACGCCGTACCCGACGTCGGGTACCCTGGCCCGCAGGGCCGTGACTGGCGCGCAGGGATGGACAACCATCGGGAAGCGGCCCCTGACCCCGAGGGGTCGGAACATGTGCCGTGCGCCTGGGCCGTACCGTGAACGCTGGAAGACGACGTCCCGGAGGTCCCGCATGTCCGCTGAAAACCAGCCCACCCCCGCTTCCACCGCGTACCGCACCGCCCTCGACGTGATCCGCGCCGTCGAGCCGCGGGTGGCCGACGCCATCGGCCAGGAGCTCACCGACCAGCGCGAGATGCTCAAGCTGATCGCGTCGGAGAACTACGCCTCCCCGGCCACGCTGCTGGCGATGGGCAACTGGTTCAGCGACAAGTACGCCGAGGGCACCGTCGGCCGCCGCTTCTACGCGGGCTGCCGCAACGTCGACACCGTCGAGTCCCTCGCCGCCGAGCACGCGAAGGAACTGTTCGGCGCGCGCCACGCCTACGTCCAGCCGCACTCCGGCATCGACGCCAACCTCGTCGCCTTCTGGGCCGTCCTCGGCGCCCGCGTCGAGGTGCCCTTCCTGGAGAAGACCGGCGTCCGCCAGATCAACGACCTCACCGACGCCGACTGGGAGGAGCTGCGCCAGGCCTTCGGCAACCAGCGCATGCTCGGCATGTCCCTCGACGCCGGCGGCCACCTCACCCACGGCTTCCGCCCGAACATCTCCGGCAAGATGTTCGACCAGCGCTCCTACGGCACCGACCCCGCCACCGGCCTCATCGACTACGAGGCGCTGCGCGCCCAGGCCCGCGAGTTCAAGCCGCTGATCATCGTCGCCGGCTACTCCGCCTACCCGCGCCTGGTCAACTTCCGGATCATGCGGGAGATCGCCGACGAGGTCGGCGCGACCCTCATGGTCGACATGGCGCACTTCGCCGGTCTCGTCGCGGGCAAGGTCCTCACCGGCGACTTCGACCCGGTGCCGCACGCCCAGATCGTCACCACCACCACCCACAAGTCGCTGCGCGGTCCGCGCGGCGGCATGGTCCTGTGCGACGACTCCCTCAAGGACCAGGTCGACCGCGGCTGCCCGATGGTCCTCGGCGGCCCGCTCCCGCACGTCATGGCCGCCAAGGCCGTCGCCCTCGCCGAGGCCCGGCAGCCCGCCTTCCAGGAGTACGCCCAGCGCGTCGTCGACAACGCCCGCGCGCTCGCCGAGGGCCTGCTGAAGCGCGGCGCCACCCTGGTCACCGGCGGCACCGACAACCACCTCAACCTGATCGACGTCGCCGGCTCCTACGGCCTCACCGGCCGCCAGGCCGAGGCCGCGCTCCTCGACTCCGGCATCGTCACCAACCGCAACGCCATCCCCGCCGACCCCAACGGCGCCTGGTACACCTCCGGCATCCGCATCGGCACCCCCGCCCTGACCACCCGCGGCCTCGGCGCCGACGAGATGGACGAGGTCGCCGGTCTCATCGACCGCGTGCTGACCGCCACGGAGCCCGGCACCACCAAGTCCGGCGCCCCCTCCAAGGCCCAGCACATCCTGGACGCCAAGATCTCCGACGAGATCGCCCGCCGCGCCTCCGACCTCGTGGCCGGCTTCCCGCTGTACCCGGAGATCGACCTCGGCTGAGCCGGGCGACCGCCCGCGGGCGGCCGCGGCGGGTTCAGAGATCGATCAGCTCCTGCCGCGGCCCGTCCTCCCGGGGACGCGGCCGCGGACCCCGCCGCAGCCGCCCGGCGTACGGCCGCAGGCCCAGCGCCAGCACCGCCCCGGCCACGGCGCCGGCCGCCGCCCACCACCAGCCGGTGAGCCACGGTCCGTCCTCCGCGTCCGCCGGGCCGGCACCGGCGTCCGCCGCACCCAGCACCCCGAGCCGCTCCAGCAGCGCCCGCAGCCCCTGTGGCCGCTCCGCGCGGTGCCAGTGCCCCTCCGCCCGGCCGGACGCCCCCGGCGTCGTATGGATCCACACCTGCGCGGCGTCGAGGAGCGGATAGACCCGGTCGACCCGCCACGGGCTGCCGTCGTAGCGCAGCCACATGACGTCCACCTGAGCGAACGGCCGGCCCGCGTCGGGCGGTCCGGTGCGCTCGCCGCCCTCCAGCGGGCCGAGCAGCCGCTCCAGGGCCCGGTAGTCGTCGTGGAAGGCGTGCAGCGACGCCGTCGCCTCGCTCTCCGGGGAGACGAGGACCACAGCCGTCGGCCCCCCGGCCGACGCCGCCGGCGCGCTCCACCCGAGCAGACTCACCACCCCCATCAGCACCGCCGCCATGACCGCTCCCCGTCGCCCGCGCATCAGCCGCCCCCAGCTCTCGGCACTCCTGCCCTCCACGATCCCGCCGCGGCCACCGGAGGGTCCACAACCCGTTTCCGAGCGGCCCCCACGACCTGAGAGAATGGTGAACATGGCGAATGACCGACCCCGTGTGCTCTCCGGAATCCAGCCCACCGCAGGCTCGTTCCACCTCGGCAACTACCTCGGCGCCGTCCGCCAGTGGGTGGCCCTGCAGGAGAGCCACGACGCGTTCTACATGGTCGTCGACCTGCACGCGATCACGGTCCCGCAGGACCCGGCCACGCTGCGCGCCAACACCCGGCTCGCCGCCGCCCAGCTCCTCGCGGCCGGTCTCGACCCGGAGCGCTGCACGCTGTTCGTCCAGAGCCACGTTCCCGAGCACGCCCAGCTCGCCTGGGTCATGAACTGCCTCACCGGCTTCGGCGAGGCGAGCCGCATGACCCAGTTCAAGGACAAGGCCGCCAAGCAGGGCGCCGACCGCGCCTCCGTCGGTCTCTTCACCTACCCCGTCCTCCAGGTCGCCGACATCCTGCTCTACCAGGCGCACGAGGTCCCCGTCGGCGAGGACCAGCGCCAGCACGTCGAGCTGACCCGCGACCTCGCCGAGCGCTTCAACGGCCGCTTCGGCGAGACCTTCACCGTCCCGAAGGCGTACATCCTCAAGGAGACGGCGAAGATCTACGACCTCCAGGACCCGACGGCCAAGATGAGCAAGTCGGCGGCCAACCCCAAGGGCGTGATCAACCTCCTCGACGAGTCGAAGACCACCGTGAAGAAGGTCAAGAGCGCCGTCACCGACACCGACACGGTCGTCCGCTACGACGTCGAGAACAAGGCCGGCGTCAGCAACCTCCTCACCATCTACTCGACCCTGACCGGCGAGACCATCGGCGAGCTGGAGGCGAAGTACACGGGCAAGGGCTACGGCGCGCTCAAGACGGACCTCGCCGAGGTCATGGTCGACTTCGTCACGCCGTTCCGGGAGCGCACCCAGGGCTACCTGGACGACCCCGAGACGCTCGACTCGATCCTCGCCAAGGGCGCGGAGAAGGCCCGCGCGGTCGCCGCGGAGACCCTCGCGCAGGCGTACGACCGCGTGGGATTCCTGCCCGCCAAGCACTGAAGTCCGCGGTACGCGCCGCACATCACTTCGGTTGCGCCTGCCCACAACCGGGCCGTGGCCGTACAGTCGATAACCGGGTGGCCGCATCGGCGGCCACTTCGCTCGCCGCCGTCACTCCAGGTGTGACGGGCGACACCGACAGAAGGACAGGAGACGACGTGGGGACCGTAACGATCGGTGTGTCGATCGCGGTCCCGGAGCCTCACGGCAGCAAGCTCCAGCAGCTGCGCGCGGGCTTCGGTGACGCCGCGGCGCACGGTATCCCCACGCACGTCACCCTGCTCCCGCCGACGGAGGTCGACGCCGCGGCGCTGCCGGCGATCGAGGCGCACCTCGCGGAGGTCGCGTCCGCCGGGCGGCCGTTCCCGATGCGGCTCGACGGCACCGGCACGTTCCGCCCGCTGTCGCCCGTGGTCTACGTCCGGGTGGTCGAGGGCGCCGAGGCCTGCACCTGGCTCCAGAAGCAGGTCCGGGACGCCTCCGGGCCCGTCGCCCGCGAGTTGCAGTTCCCGTACCACCCGCACGTCACGGTGGCGCACGGCATCGAGGAGGCGGCGATGGACCGCGCCTTCGAGGAGCTGGCCGGCTACGGCGCCGAGTGGCCCTGCACCGGCTTCGCCCTCTACGAGCAGGGCGCCGACGGGGTGTGGCGCAAGCTCCGCGAGTTCCCCTTCGGCAGCGCGGTCGTCCCGCCCCAGGCGGGCTGCCCGGAGCACGACTCCCTCACCTCGTAGGGCAGCTCGCGGCGGCGGCTCCGGCGGGCTCTAGACCGGCAGCCGCCGGAAGACCGCGCGCGGCAGGTGGCGCAGGGCCGACATCACGACCCGCAGCACACCCGGCACCCACACCGTCTCCGAGCGGCGCCGCAGCCCCAGTTCGATCGCGGTGGCGACGGCCTCCGGGGTCGTCGCCAGCGGCGCCTCCTCCAGACCGGCGGTCATCTTCGACCGCACGAACCCGGGGCGTACGACCATGACGTGCACGCCGGTGCCGTGCAGCGCGTCGCCGAGCCCCTGCGCGAACGCGTCCAGGCCCGCCTTGCTGGAGCCGTAGATGAAGTTGGCGCGGCGGGCCCGCTCCCCGGCGACGGAGGAGAGCACGGCCAGCGAGCCGTGGCCCTGGGTCTGGAGCGCGGCGGCGGCGACCAGGCAGGCGGAGACGGCGCCCGTGTAGTTGGTCTGCGCAACCCGCACGGCGCTGACCGGCTCCCGCTCGTCGTGCGCCTGGTCGCCGAGGAGTCCGAAGGCGAGCAGCACCAGGTCGATGTCGCCCTCCGCGAAGACCTTGCCCAGCACCTCCTCGTGCGAGGCGGGGTCGAGGGCGTCGAAGGCGACGGTGCGCACCTCGGCGCCGAGCGCCCGCAGCCGCCCGGCGGCCTCGTCCAGGGCGGGGGAGGGGCGGCCGGCCAGCCAGACGGTACGGGTGCGGCGGGCCACCAGGCGCCGCGCGGTGGCCAGCGCGATCTCGGACGTACCGCCGAGCACGAGCAGGGACTGGGGGAGGCCGAAGGCGTCCTTCACGGGAATCTCCAGGGGGCCTTAGAGGGCGAGTCGCCGGGACAGGTCGGAGGTGAACACCCCGCGCGGGTCCAGCTCGGCGCGCAGGGCGCGGAAGCCGTCCAGGCGCGGGTACATCGCGGCGAGCAGTTCGGGGCGGAGCCGGGAGTCCTTGGCGAGGTAGACCCGGCCGCCCGCGGTGGCGACCTCCTCGTCCAGCTCGTCGAGGAAGGCGCCGAGGCCGGGCAGGTTCGCCGGGATGTCCAGGGCCAGCGTCCAGCCGGGCACCGGGAAGGACAGCCAGCCCGGGTCGGCGTCCCCGAACCGCTTGAGGACGGCGAGGAAGGACGGGCAGCGGCGTTCGGAGATGCGGCGCACGACGTGGCGCAGCGTTTCCTCCTGCCCGTGGCCGACGACGAACTGGTACTGGACGAAGCCGCCGCGCCCGTAGATCCGGTTCCAGTGCGGGACGCCGTCCAGGGGGTGGAAGAAGGCCGGTACGGTCTGGAGCTGCCCGGTGCGCGCGCGGGGTGCCCTGCGGTACCAGAACTCGTTGAAGAGGCCGACCGTGGTGCGGCTGAGCAGGCCCTCCGGGACGAACGCGGGGGCGGCCGGGAGGCGGGCGGTGCGGAACGCCAGCGGGTCCCGGCGGGCGCGGCGCCCCAGCGCTTCCAGCGGCGCGTGGTCGCCCCGGGTGAGGACCGCGCGGCCGGTCGCGGCGCCGCGCGCCAGCAGGTCGATCCAGGCGACGGAGTAGCGGTAGCGGTGGTCGGTGGCGGTCAGCCGGGCCATCAGGTCGTCGAGGTCGGCGGCGCGCTCGGTGTCCACCGACACGAGGGAGGACTCGACCGCCTGGAGCCGGACCGCCGCGGTGAGGATGATCCCGGTGAGGCCCATCCCGCCGGCGGTCGCGTCGAACAGGTCGGTGCCCGGGGTGACGGTCCGCACCCGCCCGTCGGCGGTGAGCAGTTCCAGGGAGACGACGTGCCGGGAGAAGGACCCGGAGACGTGGTGGTTCTTGCCGTGGATGTCGGCGCCGATCGCCCCGCCGACGGTGACGTAGCGGGTGCCGGGCGTCACCGGCACGAACCAGCCGAGCGGCAGCAGCACCTCCATCAGCCGGTGCAGGGAGACGCCCGCGTCGCACAGGACGGTGCCGCCCTGCACGTCGATGGCGTGGATGCGGTCCAGGCCGGTCATGTCGAGGACGGCGCCGCCCGCGTTCTGCGCCGCGTCGCCGTAGGCCCGGCCCAGGCCCCGGGGGACGGCGCCGCGCGGCCCGCAGTCGCGGACGGCGACGGCGGCCTCCTCGTACGTCCGCGGACGGACCAGCCGGGCGGCGGTGGGGGCGGTGCGGCCCCACCCGGTGACGGGACCCCAGGTGACCTCGGGTGCGGTGTCGGCAGACATGCCGGAGACCGTAGCGCCCTTATAGGGGCATTCCGGCATGAAACATCCGGTGCGCTCTGTTCGCGTCTCTTTCATCCCCAAAATGGGTGATTAATGGGATGTCACTCAATCGTCCCGGAGTTTTGCCCTCCCTCCGCCGCCCTCGCCATGAACAGTGAGTCCACATGGACGACGACATGGACCACCGGATCGTCTCGGCGCTCAGGGCCTGCGGCGGCGACCCGCGCGTGGCAGGCGCCGCCCGTGCCCTGTCCTGGGCCGGCGAGCACGGGGCGGTGTGGCTCGCGGCGGGACTCGCCGGAGCCGCCCTGGACGCGCCACGCCGCGGCGCCTGGCTGCGCGGCACCGCCCTCACCGCGGGCGCGCACCTCACCAGCATCGGCGTGAAACGGGTCGTGAGGCGCCCCCGTCCCGCGCATGTGCGCCCCCTGGTACGCACCGCGGGCCGGCACTCCTTCCCCAGCTCGCACGCCACCTCCGCGGCGGCCGCCGCCGTCGCCTTCGGCGCACTGCACCGGCTCGGCGCCCGCACGGCCTGGCCGGTGGCCGCCGCCGTCTGCCTCTCCCGGCTCGTCGCCGGCGTCCACTACCCCTCGGACGTGGCGGCCGGCGCGGCCCTCGGCGCCCTCACCGCCCGCCTCGGCGCCGACTGGATGCGCGGAGGCGTCCGTGGCTGACACCACCGCGTCCGTCGCCGACACCACCGTCCTGCGGCAGCGCACCCCCGAGCGGCAGCACCCCGAACCGCCCCGGGCCGGCGGTCTGCTGACCGGCCTGGTCCGCACCGCGCGCCCCAAACAGTGGATCAAGAACGTCCTCGTCGTCGCCGCCCCGGCCGCCGCCGGCGAACTCCTCACCCAGCACGCCCTCGCCCGGCTGCCGCTGGTCTTCGCCCTCTTCACCGCCTGCGCCGCCGCCGTCTACCTCGTCAACGACGCCCGCGACGCCGACGCCGACCGCGCCCACCCCGTCAAACGCCACCGCCCGGTCGCCGCCGGCCAGGTCCCCGTCCCCGTCGCCTACGCCGTCGGCGGCGCCCTCGGCGTCCTCGCCCCCGCCGCCGCGCTCTGGCTCTGTTCCCCGGCCGTCGCCGCCCTGCTGACCGCCTACCTCGCCATGCAACTGGCGTACTGCGTCAGCCTCAAGCACGTCCTCGTCGTCGACCTGGTCGTCGTCACCACCGGCTTCCTGATGCGCGCCACGATCGGCGGGCTCGCGCTCGGCATCCCGCTCTCCCGCTGGTTCCTGATCACCACCGGCTTCGGCGCGCTCTTCATGGTCTCCGCCAAGCGCTACTCCGAGGCCGTGCAGATGGCCGGGAAAGCGGGCGCCACGCGCGCGCTGCTCACCGAGTACACCACCGGCTACCTCCGCTTCGTCTGGCAGCTCGCGGCCGGCGTCGCCGTCCTCGGCTACTGCCTGTGGGCCCTGGAGGAGGGCGGCGACCCGCACACCGGCCTGCTGCCCTGGCGGCAGCTGTCCGTGGTCGCCTTCATCCTCGCCGTCCTGCGCTACGCCGTCTTCGCCGACCGGGGCACCGCGGGCGAACCGGAGGACGTCGTGCTGCACGACCGCGCCCTCGCCCTCATCGGCCTGCTGTGGATGGCCATGTACGGCGCGGCGGTGGCTCCTTGGTAGGCGCCCGTGGCTTCTTGGCGGGCGCCCGTGGTCCCTTGGCGGGCGCCCGTGGTCCTTGGGTGGGCGCCCGCCGGGAACTCGCCGGCTTCGCCGTCGCCGGGCTCCTCGCCTACGCCGCCGACCTCGCCCTCTTCACCGCGCTGCGCGGCCCCGCCGGATGCGACCCGCTCACCGCCAAGGCGCTCTCCTTCGTCGCCGGCTGCTCGGTGGCGTACGCCGGGAACGCGCTCGGCACCTACCGCCGCACCCGGCCCCGCGGCCTGCGCCCCTGCGCCGTGTTCTTCGCGGTGAACCTCGCCGGGGCGGCCGTACAGCTGCTGTGCCTGGCCGTCAGCCACTACGGTCTCGGTCTCACCTCGCAGCGCGCCGACACGGTCTCCGGCGCGGGAATCGGCATGATCCTCGCCACCGCCCTGCGTTTCTGGGGTACGAGGACACTGGTTTTCCCGACAGCGGGCAGGGACACCGCATGGACTGGCTGAAGAGGCTTCCCGTAGTGGGGCCGTGGATGACCCGGCTGATGGCCACACACGCCTGGCGCTCCTACGAGCGCCTGGACCGGGTGAAGTGGACGCGGCTCGCCGCCGCCATGACCTTCACCAGCTTCGTCGCGCTCTTCCCGCTGCTCGCCCTGGCCGGCGCGGTCATCGCCGCCACGCTCAGCGAGAAACAGCAGAAGAAGGTCCAGGACACCATCGCCGAGCAGATCCCCGGCATCGCCGACCAGCTGAACATCGACGGACTGGTGGAGAACGCCGGCACCGTCGGGGTCATCGCCGCCGCCCTGCTGCTCTTCACCGGCATGGGCTGGATCGAACAGACCCGGGGCTGTCTGCGCGCGGTCTGGGAACTGCCCGACGAGGAGGAGAACCCCGTCCTGCACCGGGTCAAGGACGGCGGCGTCCTCATCGGCTTCGGCGGCGCGCTCCTGGTCACCCTCGCCATCTCCACCGTCGCCTCCGCGCTGGTCGGCTGGATCCTCCGGCAGCTCGGCATCGACGGCGGCGGCTTCGGCGGGGTCCTGATGTACATCGCGGCGTTCGCCGTCGCCGTCCTCGCCGACTTCCTCGTCCTGCTGTACGTCCTGACCCTGCTGCCCGGCGCCGAACCGGAGCGCCGCCGGCTGCTGGTGGCGGCGCTGATCGGCGCGATCGGCTTCGAACTGCTCAAACTGCTGCTCAGCGGCTACATGCAGGGCGTGGCGGCGAAGAGCATGTACGGCGCGTTCGGCGTGCCCGTCGCCCTGCTGCTGTGGATCAACTTCACCTCGAAGCTGGTCCTGTTCTGCGCCTCCTGGACGGCGACGGGCAGCAAGGAGACGGAGCCGGCCGGGGTCAGGGGCGGGTCCGGCGGCGTACCAGATCCGGCAGCGGCCACCGGCGGTTGACCAGGAACGCGGCGCCCGCGAGGAGCACCACCGCGCCGCCCGCGATCGCCAGCGCGGTGCCCGCGCCGCCGGTGTCGCCCGCGGCGGCGGCCCCCACCGGCTTCGTGCCGGGCGACGCGTCCCCGCTGCCGCCCGCCTCACCGGTCCCTGTCTCCGGTGCCGCGGTCGCCGCCGCGCCCTTCGGCGCGACCAGCTCGCCCACCGGCTCGACCTTCCCGGCCGCCTCGAAACCCCAGTCGAAGAGCTTCGCGGTCTCCTTGTAGACCTCGTTGTGGTCGTTCTTCTCCGGGTTCATCACCGTGACCAGGAGCACCTTGCCGTCGCGCTCGGCGACGCCGGTGAAGGTGGCGCCCGCGTCGGTGGTGTTGCCGTTCTTCACCCCCGCGATGCCCGGGTACTGGTCGATGTCGTAGTCGCCGGTCAGCAGCCGGTTGGTGTTCTGGATCTCGAAGTCCTCGCGGACCTTCTTCCCCTTTTTGTTCTTGGTCGTCGCACCCGGGAACTTCGCGGAGACGGTCGAGCAGTACTCGCGGAAGTCCGCCTTCTGCAGCCCGGAGCGGGCGAACAGGGTCAGGTCGTAGGCGGAGGAGACCTGGCCGGGGGCGTCGTAGCCGTCCGGGCTGACCACGTGCGTGTCGAGGGCCCGCAACTCCTCGGCGTGGTCGTTCATGTCCGCGACCGTCTCGTCCACGCCGCCGTTCATCGCGGAGAGCACGTGCACGGCGTCGTTGCCGGAGCGAAGGAACACCCCGAGCCACAGGTCGTGCACGGAGTACGTCTCGTTCTCCTTTATCCCGACCATGCTGGAACCGGAGCCGATGCCCTCCAGGTCGGACACGGCGACCTTGTGCTCGGTGGTCTTCGGGAACTTCGGCAGCAGCGTGTCGGCGAACAGCATCTTCAGGGTGGACGCCGGAGCCAGCTGCCAGTGGGCGTTGTGCGCGGCCAGCACCTCGCCGCTCTCGGCGTCGGAGACGATCCAGGACCGGGCGGTGACGTCCTTGGGCAGCACCGGCACGCCGCTCGCGAGGTTGGCCTGGGTCCCCGGCTGCCCCAGCCGGGCGCCGCCCACGGTCGACATGGAGGCCGGCGGCGTGGCCGAAGGGCTCGACGAGGCGTCGGGGCTCGGCGCGGCGACGGCGGCCGGAGCGGCCAGCGCGAGCGCCGAGACGGTGGTCAGGACAGCGGGAGCGGCCAGCAGGGAACGCCGGACGGTCTTCTTGGGTGCGGGCACGGTCGAGAACGTACCGCCAGGCCGCCGCGGCGTCCCACCCCCCTCCCCACCCCGGACACGGAACCGGACGCGGGACGGCGATACTGGGGTCATGAAGCTCAGCCGTCCCGTCTCCTGGTTCCTGCTCGCCTTCGGGGTGTGGTCTTGGATCATCTGGATCACTTTCGCCAAGAATCTGGCCAAGGACAGCAGCGGACTCGCCTTCGAGGACGGCGACCCCACGGCGTACTTCTGGGTGCACCTGCTGCTGGCCGTGGTCTCCTTCGTATTGGGGACGGTCGTCGGGGTCATCGGGTTGCGCGGAGTGCGCGCACTGCGCCGCACGTCATAGTCGTCGGATCAAGGAAACAGGGGGGTACGACGGCATGGTGGTCGTCTTCGTGCTGGTCGCTTCGGTGATGGTGGGCGTCCTCGCGACGGCCAACTGGTACGTGTGGCGGCGGCTGTTCCGCGACACGACCACGGCCGCGGGGTGGGTACGGCGCGCGGGCGCGGTACTGGTCGCCGGCGGCTGGGTGCTGGCCGTCGCCGCGCTCGTCGCCGAACGCACCGGGGCCCCGTTCCGGCTCCAGCAGATCCTGGCCTGGCCGGGTTTCCTGTGGATGGCCCTCTCGGTCTACCTGCTGCTCGCGCTGCTGGTGGGCGAGGCGGTACGGCCGCTGCTGCGCCGCGCCCTTGAGCGCCGGGCCGCCGGCGCCCCGGCACCGGCCCCCGAGCCGCACCCCGCCGAGCGGATACCGGCGAGCACGGCTCCCGCACCGGCTCCTGAGGCGAAGGACGCGCCCGCGTCTCCGCCGGAGACCGCCGGGCCCCCCGCGTCCCCCGCGCCCCCCGCCCCCGCCCCGGGCCCCTCCCGGCGCCTCTTCGTCTCCCGGGTGGTCGGCGGAGCCGCCGCCGCGGTGGCCGTCGGAACGGTCGGGTACGGCACGTACGGCGTGCTGAACGGGCCCACCGTCAAGCGCGTCACCGTGCCGCTGGCCAAGCTGCCGCGCGCCGCGCACGGCTTCCGGATCGCCGTCGTCAGCGACATCCACCTCGGCCCGGTCCTCGGCCGGGGCTTCGCCCAGACCGTGGTCGACACGATCAACCGCACCCAGCCCGACCTGATCGCGGTCGTCGGCGACCTCGTCGACGGCAGCGTGAAGGACCTGGGACCGGCCGCCGCACCTCTCGCGCAGCTGAAGGCCCGGCACGGCGCCTACTTCGTCACCGGCAACCACGAGTACTTCTCCGGCGCCGAACAGTGGGTGGAGGAGGTACGGAGCCTCGGCCTGACCCCGCTGGAGAACGAGCGCGCCGAACTGCCCCACTTCGACCTCGCGGGCGTCAACGACATCGCCGGGGAGGACGAGGGCCAGGGCCCCGACTACGACCGTGCCCTCGGCGACCGCGACCGGTCCCGGGCCAGCGTGCTCCTCGCCCACCAGCCGGTCATGATCCACGACGCCGTCGACCACGGCGTCGACCTCCAGCTCTCCGGCCACACCCACGGCGGCCAGCTCTGGCCCGGCAGCCTCCTCGCCGCCGCCGCGAACCCCACCGTGGCGGGCCTGGAACGCTACGGTGACACCCAGCTGTACGTCAGCCGCGGCGCGGGCGCCTGGGGCCCGCCGACCCGGGTGGGCGCGGAGTCCGACATCACCGTGGTGGAACTGGCATCGAGGCAGGCATGAGCACACTCTTACGTACACCCCGACGCGTCCCGGCCGTCTCCGCGACGACGGACGCCGTCCTCACGGCGGTCAGCGCCTTCCTCTGGCTGGCCTTCGCCGAACTGCTGTACCTGGAGAGCCAGTCCTACGAACCCCATGAGGCCGACTACCCGCCCGCGCGCCCCTTCTTCCTGCTGGCGTTCACGGCGGGCGCGTCCCTGCTGGTCACCTGGGCGCTGCGGAAATTCCCCCTGAACCCGCCGCACCGCTTCCTCGCCGTGGTGGCCCAGGTCAGGACGGCCGCGCTCGGCCTGGTCTGGCTGCTGCTGTGCGCGGCGGCCGTCCTCACCTGACCGGCCCGGACGGCAGGGTGACCGTCACCGCCAGGCCCTCGCCCGGCGCGGTGCGTACGGTCACCTCGCCGTCGTGCGCCCGCACGGCGCCCTGCACGATCGCCATCCCCAGGCCGCTGCCCGCGCCGCCGCCCGCCCGGAAGAACCGGTCGAAGACCCGCGCCGCGTCCTGGGGCCCCAGCCCCGGACCCGCGTCCTCCACCGTCAGCCGCACCGCCCCGCCGGCCCGCTCGGCGGCCAGCCGCACCGGCACCCCGGCCGGGGTGTGCACCCGTACGTTCGCCACCAGGTTGCCGACGACCTGCCGCAGCCCCGACTCGTCGGCGCGCACCAGCAGCACCCCGTCGGCGGCCACGGTCACGGGCCGCTCCGGCTGCTGCGCCCTGAGGTCCTCGGCGGCGTCCCGCAGCAGCCGCGCCACGTCCACGGCGCGCAGCCGCAGCTCGGGCCGCTGGTCGAGACGGGCCAGGGTGAGGAGTTCATCGACGAGCCGGCCCATCCGGTCGGCCTCGGCGAGCACCCGCACCCAGGCCCGCCTGCGCTCGGCCGGCTCGCGCAGCATCCCCTTGTCGTACAGCTGGAGGTAGCCGCGGATCGCCGACAGCGGCGTGCGCAGCTCGTGCGAGGCGTCGGCGACGAACCGCCTGAGCTGCGCCGTACTGCGCTCGCGCGTCCGGTACGCCGACTCCACCTGCTGGAGCATCGAGTTCAGCGCCAGCCGCAGCTGCTCCACCTCCGCGGTCGCCTCCCGGCTGGACGGCACCCGCCGGGTCAGGTCCCCCTCGGCGATCGCGGACGAGGTCTCCACCATGTCCTCAAGGGGCCGCATCCGGCGCCGCACGCTGAACATCGTCAGGCAGGCCAGCACCGCGAGCAGCAGCGTGCCCACGGCCAGATCGAGCTTGAGGGCCTTGCCGACGCCCCGGTGCAGGGCGTCGGTGGAGGTGGCGATCAGGATGAGGGTGCCGTCGCCGAGCCGGGTCGCGGTGACCCGGTAGGGGGTGCCGTCCACGGTGACGTCGTGCGGTTCGGTGTCGGCGGCCAGCGCCGCCGGGTCGTCCACCGCGGCGGCCAGGGCCCGCTGGCTGTCGGTCGGGCCGTACCCGGCGAGCGCCACCGCCCGGCCGTCGCCGCCGGTCGCGGCGAAGATCGCGTCCGGGGCCCGGTCGTCGCTCTCGCCGCCGTCCAGGAACCGGTCCCGCACGAGCGCCACCGCGCCCAGCGCGTCGAGCTGCTCCATGGTGAGCGGCGACCCGTTCATCGACTCCCGGCTGCGGGCCAGTTCGGCGTCGATCTGGTCGAGCAGGTAGTGCCGCATGCCGAAGAGGCTGACCGCGGTCGCCACCGCCACGCCGATCGCCAGCAGCACCACGTTCGCCACCGTCAGCTTGGCGCGCAGCGAGGGGATGCCCTTGGCGCGGCGGCGCCGCAGGGGGCACGGCACCCTCATGCCAGGCCGTACCCGACGCCCCGCCGCGTGGTGATCAGCGGCGGCCCGAGCGCGTCGAGCTTGCGGCGCAGATAACTGACGTAGGTCTCCACGACCGTCGACTCCGACGGCGCGTGCTCGTAGCTCCAGACGTGCCGCAGGAGCTGCTCCTTCGGCACGATCCGCCCGGCGTTGCGGACCAGGAAGCGCAGGAGCGCGTACTCGGTCGGGGTCAGCTCCACCGAGCCCGCGCCGCGCCGCGCCGTGTACGTCGTCTCGTCCAGCTCCAGGTCGCCGTAGCGCAGCGGCGGACGCTCGGGCAGCACGTCGGCGGGGCGGACCCGGCGCAGCACCGCCCCGACCCGGGCGACGACCTCGTCGATGTTGAACGGCTTGGTGATGTAGTCGTCGCCGAAGCCGAGCGCCCCGACGATCTCGGCGGGCGCGTCGCGCGCGGTGAGGAAGACCAGCGCCAGTTCGGGCCGCCGCTCCCGCAACTCCCGTCCCAGCGCCCGTCCGTCGCCGTCGGGGAGCATCACGTCCAGGAGCGCGGCGTCCGGCCGGGTGGACCCGGCGAGCGACAGGGCGTCCTGGACCGTGCCCGCGCACATCACCTCGAAGCGGTGGAAGCGCAGGGCGATCGCGAGGACGTCCGCGATGCTCGGTTCGTCCTCCACGACCAGCACGGTGCCGGGAGACGTCGTCATGGACTCAGTATCCGCGCGTCGCCCGGCGGCGGGCAGGGCTGCCGCTTTGGAGTTCCTTGAGAGTCATGCGGCCGCGGTGTCCCCGCACCGCCGGGGCCGCCGATCCTGACGCACAGGACCCGGGGGACCGACCGAAGCGATTCCCGCGAACCCTGAGGACGAGGAGTTGTGGCGTGGCGACATTGGCGCGGTGGTGCTACCGGCATCGGCTGGTGGTCCTGTTGCTGTGGCTGGGGGCGCTGTTCGGTCTGGGGGCGGGGGGTTCGGCCGCGGGGTCGGACTACGCGAACGTCTTCTCCCTCCCGGACACGGACTCCAAGCGCGCGTACGACCTGATGGAGAGGGCCTTCCCGGAGCGTTCCGGCGACACCGACACGGTGGTGTGGAAGGCCGACGGGGGATCGGTACGGGACGCCTCCGTACGGTCCCGGATCGAACCCGCCCTGCAGGAGATCGGGCGGATGGACGGCGTGGGCGCCGTCGCCTCCCCCTACGAGGGGCAGGGCGCCGCCCAGGTGAGCCGGGACGGGCGGATCGCCTACGCCGAGATCACCTTCGCCGAGCGGGCCAACGCGGTGGACAAGGAGGTGACCCGGGACATCATCGACACCGCGAAGGACGCCGAACGCGACGGCCTCCGCGTCGAACTGGGCGGCCAGGCCATCGCCAACGCCCAGGAACCGCCCATGGGCACGGCCGAACTGGTCGGGATCGCCGCGGCGGCCGTCGTGCTGTTCCTCGCCTTCGGGTCGCTCTTCGCGATGCTGCTGCCGATCGTCACGGCGGTCGCGGGCGTCGGCAGCGGCATGATGTCGACGACGCTGCTCAGCCACGTCACGAACGTGCCCGAGGTGGCGCCGCTGCTCGGCTCGCTCATCGGCCTCGGCGTCGGCATCGACTACGCCCTGTTCATCGTCACCCGGCACCGGCGTTCCATCCTGCGCGGCGCCGACCCGGAGGAGGCGGCCGTCACCGCGCTCGACACCTCGGGCCGGGCGGTGCTGTTCGCGGGCGGCACGGTCTGTGTCGCGCTCGCCGGGATGCTGGTGATGAACCTGCGCTTCCTGGACGGCGTGGTCGTCGCGACCTCGCTCACCGTCGTCCTGAGCGTGCTGGCGGCCACCACCCTGCTGCCCGCGCTCCTCGGGACGCTCGGCACGCGGGTGCTCAGCCGCAGGCAGCGGCGGCGGCTGGCCGCCGCCGGCCCCGAGCCGGCTGAGGCGTCCGGTCCCGCCGCCCGCTGGTCGGCGTACGTGCAGCGGCGCCCCCGCTCCACGGCGGCGGTCGCGATCGTCGTCATGGCGGTCCTCGCCATCCCCGTGCTCTCCCTGCGGCTCGGCGCGAGCGACCAGGGCAACCAGCCCGGGTCCACGACCACCCGGCAGGCGTACGACCTGCTCGCCGAGGGGTTCGGACCCGGCTTCAACGGCCCGCTCCAGGTGGTCGCCGAAGGCGGCGACACCACCGCCCTGGTCCGGTCCATCGAGGTGACCGAGGGCGTCGCCCGGGTGGCCGCCGCGCCGCCCGCCGACGGCGTCTCCGTCATCCAGGTCATGCCCACCACCTCCCCGCAGTCCGCGGAGACCGACCGGCTGATCGACCGGCTGCGCGACGAGGTGATCCCCGCCTCCGGGACCGAGGCGCACGTCGGCGGGGTGACGGCCGTCTTCAAGGACTTCGCGTCCGTCACCGGGGAACGGCTGCCGTACTTCATCGCGACGATCATCGCGCTGGGCTTCGCGCTGCTCCTCGTCGCCTTCCGCTCCCTCGTGGTGCCGCTGACGGCCGCCGTGATGAACCTGGTGGCCGCCGCCGCGTCGTTCGGCGTGCTGGTGGCGATCTTCCAGTGGGGCTGGGGGGTGGAGGCGCTCGGCTTCGGCAAGGAGGGCCCGATCACCGCGTTCCTCCCCGTCATCATGCTCTCGCTCCTCTTCGGCCTCTCCATGGACTACCAGGTCTTCCTGGTGAGCCGGATGCACGAGGAGTGGGTGCACACCAAGGACAACGCCCGCGCCGTGCGGGTCGGCCTCGCGGAGACCGGCCGGGTCATCAACTGCGCGGCCCTGATCATGATCAGCGTGTTCTCGGCGTTCGTCCTCAGCGGCGACACGGAGGGCGCGATGGCGGGCATCGGCCTGGCCGCCGCGGTCGCCCTGGACGCGTTCGTCCTGCGCACGGCCCTGGTACCGGCGGCGATGCACCTCCTGGGCCGCGCCAACTGGTGGCTGCCCGCGGGGCTGGAGAAACGGCTGCCGCACCTGGCGGTGGAGCCACGGGAGGAGCCGGCCGCGGGGGCGTCGAGTGCCGCGCCGGATGCCCCGTCCGGTGCCGCGGCGCCGTCCCCCTCCGTCGTGCACGGCTTCGTCCGCACCGTCGACGGGGACCCCGTCGAGGGCGCGACCGTGCTCCTCGTCGCGGCCGACGGGCGGCCGCTCGACCGGGTCACCGCGCTGGCCGACGGCTCGTACATCCTCGCCGTGCCCGCGCCCGGCGCCTACGCGCTGGCCGCCGACGCCCCCGCGC
Organism: Streptomyces sp. CRN 30; assembly: GCF_034105845.1. Taxonomy (NCBI): domain Bacteria; kingdom Bacillati; phylum Actinomycetota; class Actinomycetes; order Kitasatosporales; family Streptomycetaceae; genus Streptomyces; species Streptomyces sp. CRN 30. The sequence goes on from NZ_JAVRHI010000276.1 coordinate 19,896, forward strand.
ACGGCTCCCGCACCGCGCGGATCGTCGTGGGCGACGGCCCGCTCGTCCACGACGTGGAACTGGCCGGGGACGAGGTGGACGCGGTCAACTGACCGCCCCGCCCGGGTCCCGTGCCGTCCGCCCGATCGGGTGAGGGGCACGGGATCCGGCCCCGGACGTACCCGGCCGGTCCTACGGTCCCCGGTAATCCGGCCGCGCGCGGTGGCCGAAACGGGACGGGGTGGGGCCGGTGGGCCTGGGACGGGGCGGAAAAGAGGTGTGGCGGGACACGGTGCCGAGCCCGGCGGGCGGGCTGGTCCTGGACCTGTGCGAGAAGCTGATCGACGGCTACGCGCGGCGCCGGGGCCCGATGCCCGTCGTCGTGGTGCACGCGACGCGCGAGGACCCGCAGGGCCCCTGCGACGACCGCGCCCGGCAGACCGTCGACCTGGTCCACCGGGCGCAGAAACCCCGCTGGCTGCTCTGCCGCCGGCTGGACCCGCCCGTCGGCCGCGCCGAGGAGGCCGTACGCCCGCCCGGCGGCCCGCCGTTCCTGGACGACCGTACGTACGCGGCGACGACCGCCCTGGTCAAGGACGTGGCGGAGGGCCCGTGGGAGAACCACAACCGCAGCCAGTACCGCCCCTACGACATGCCCCGTTCCCGGCTGCTGGCCGCGCTCGACCAGGCCCTGGCGGAGGCCGCGGACGGCGCGGGGCAGGTGCCCGACCACCGGGCCGTGGTGACCCGGCTGGCGGAGCTGCGCTGGCGGCCCGGCACCGGCCGCGCCCGTACCGGCTTCTGGCGCTCCCTGGCGGGACTGCTCAGCCCGGCGACGGCGCTGGGCGCCGCGGTCGTCGCCTGCGTGGGCGTCCTCGCCGCCCGGGTCGGCGGCTGGTACCTGACCGCCGCGGTGCTGGGCGCCCTCCTCGCGCCGGCGGCCGTGGCCCTCGCCCGTTCCTGGGCCGGCCCCCCGTGGCTGGGCGCCGGCTGCCGCTGGTTCGCCACGACGACGTTCCCCGTCACCCCCAGCCGCGAGGCCCCCGTCTGGTCACCGTGGCACCCCCGCCTCTCCCGCGCCACGCTGGAGGAACGCGCCGCGGAGGTGGCCCGACAACTCCTGACGGCGGCGGGCCCGGCCGGAGGCGCTCCGAGTGAGAACGGCCCGGCCGGCGCCGGTTCGGACGAGGACGGGCCAGGCGGGGGCGGCCCGGCTGGAGGCGAGCCGGGTGGCGGCCCGGACGGGCCCGGTCCGGACGGGCCCGGTCCGGATCGGACCGGTCCGGGCAGCGGCGCCCCCGGCAGCGGCACACCGGGCGGGTGCGGCGAGTGCGCACCGGGCGGGTACGGTCCGGGCGGCGCACGGGGCGAGGGCGGCCCGGGTGGGTCCGGTCGGGACGGTGGTCGGGGCGAGGGCGCACCGGGTGGGGGCAGCCCGGATGGGGCCGGTTCGGGTGGTGGCCCGGGTGGGTCCGGTCGGGGCGGCGGCGCACTGGGTGGGGGAGGACTGGCCGGGTGCGGCTCGGGTGGGTCCGGTCGGGGCGTTGGCGCACCGGGCGGGTGCGGCGAGTGCGCACCGGGCGGGTGCGATCCGGATCGGACCGGTTCGGGCAGCGGTGCCCCCGGCAGCGGCGCACCGGGCGGGTGCGGTGGGTGCGTACCGGGCGGGTACGGTCCGGATGGAGCCGGTTGGGGCAGCGGTGCGCCGGGCGGGGGCGGCCCGGGTGGGTGTGGACTGGCCGGGTGCGGCTCGGGTGGGGCCGGTCCGGGCGGCGGCCCGGATGGGGCCGGTCCTGGCGGCGGTGGTCCGGGCGCGGCCGTCGCGGCCGACCGTGAGCGCGCCCGCCAGTTCTGCCTCCAGCTCCGCGTCCTCGCCCTGCTGGAGGACCTCCGCGACAACCACCGCCCGGCGTGGGACCTCCGCCACCGCAAGCGCACCGTCCCGCCGCTGCTGCTGCTTCCCCGCGCCACCCGGGACAACGGCGCCCTGCAGTTCCTGCGGGCGGTCAGCGACGTCCGCAGCCGCCGCAGCGAACAGGACCCCCTGCTGATCGTCGCCGGAGTCGCCCACGACGACATGGCCGGCCTGCGCGAACACACGCCGCTGCCGCTGCCCGCCCTGGTGTCGGGCGTCCGCGACCCGGCGGAGATGTACCAGGCGTGGGTCACCCGCAGCCTGCGCACCGGCCAGGCACCGAGCATGAACACGGCCCTGCCCTGGCTGATGCCCCTCGCCCTCACCGGCCGCCTCCTCGCCCCCTACGAGGGCTACGACCACCCCGAGATCCGCCACCGCGGCACCTGCCGCGTCCCGCGCAGCGGCTGGCTGCTGTGGTCCCGCTGGACCCTGGTGGCGGTCTGCCTCGCGGCCACCACGGGAGCGGGCACGTCCTACGGCTGGCTCGGCGACCACTACTGCGGTGACGTGTCGGTCGTCTGGAACCGCGACCTGGTCCGGATGCCCGACGGGCAGTGCGTCGGCGTCGTCTCCGGCGACCGGCTGGCGGCGGGACCCGGCGCCGTGACCCTCGACGCCGACGGCCACGTCGTGGACCTGCGGCGGCTCCAGGAGGCGATCGGCGCGGAGAACGCCCGGATCGAGGGCGAGCGCCATATCACGCTGCTCTTCGCCGGCGCCCTGACCGCGAGGGAGTCGGACCCGGCCGAGGCGACCGACGTGGTGCGGCAACTGGCCGGGGTGTACCTGGCGCAGCGCCTGATCAACGACTCCCGGGCCACCAACCGGCTGCCCAAGGTACGGATCGTCGTCGCCACCGGCGGCCAGGGACTGAAGTACCAGAAGCGGATGGCCGAGCGGATCGTCGACTACGCGCGGCGCCACCCCGACGTCGTTGGCGTCGTCGGCATGGGGATCAACACGGCGGAGAGCGACGCGGCGGTGGGGCTGCTGCAACGGCAAGGCCTGCCGGTGATCGGCACAACCAACTCGGCGACGGAACTGGCCCGCAAGTACCGCAACTACGTGGGCCTGGCCCCCACCGACCAGGAGGAGGCGATGCTCCTGGTGCGCTCCCTCGGCGACGCGGCGGGCCGCCGGGCGGTGGTCCTCACCCCCGACGACGGGGGCCGCCCCGGCCACTCCTACACCGCGGACCACGCCCGCTACGGCCGCGAACAGCTCCGCCGGGAGGGCTTCGACGTCCGCCCCACGATCGTCTACGGCGCGGACGACACCGAGGCGGAGATGTCCGAGGCGGTCCGCGAGATCTGCGACCGGCGCGTCCCCGTCGTCTACCTGGCGGGGCGGGCGAGCCACATCCCCTCCCTGATGGCGGACCTGGAGGAGCACCCGCAGTGCCGCCCGCTCCACGACGACCTCGTCGTCCTGTCCGGGGACGACGCGACCAAGAAGTCGTACACCGACCCGGGGCTGAAGTTCCCCGTCGGGACGCTGCTGCGGTACGCCTCGCTCACCGACGAGCGGCACCTGGCGGACGCGCGGGAGTACGACCAGGCGAAGGCCGAGTTCGCGTCCGGGCTGTTCCGCCCCGGGGGCGGCAGGCGGCCCGCCACCGACGGTTCGGTCTACGCCGACGGGTTCCTCGCACTCTCCCACGACGCCGTACTGGCCTTCCACACCCTCGCGCGGACGACGGGCGTCCCGAGGAGCGGCGGCGCCCCGGTCGTGCTGGCGGCCCTGCACTCGGCGGTGCTGACCGGCGCCACCGGCACCATCGGCTTCCGCGACGCCGACCACGAGGACCCGCAGCGGCGGGGCCACGGCATCGGACTGCACGACGTCACCAAGGAGGACAAGAAGGCGCCGCTCAAGGCGGTGCCCCTGTGCGGCCGTCCGGCGGGCGACGATCCGCCCTTCACCGAGCTGTGCCCCGCTCCGGATCCGGCATGAACTTCGTCATCCCCGGCAGGAAGTCCGTGAACAGTTCGTGCACCTCCCGCACCAGCGGGCGCAGCACCCGGAACCGGGCGAGCACGACGCCCCGCGCGGTGAGCCGGGCGCCGCGCTCGGCCAGCCGGTAGCTGCGCTCGCGGTCCTCGGTCCGGTCGAAGATCCAGTACAGGACGAGCCCCATCTGGGAGAGCCACATCAGCTCCGGCAGGACGTCCTTCAGCTCCTCCGGCACCTTGGTCTTCGCTCCCGCCAGCACCGCGCGGTGGACGCTGATCGCCTCCACGCGCGCGTGCTCCGACTCCGGGGAGAACGGGCTGAGCGGGCTGTCCGGGTCGGCGGCGTTCTTGAAGAACTGCACCGCGAACTCGTGGTAGGGCTTGGCGATGTCCAGCCACACCTTCAGCACGCCCGCGAGCCTGGCCTCCAGGTCGGTCTCCCGGGCGAGCACCTCGCGGACCGCCGCCTGGTGCTCGGCGGCGATCCGGTCGTAGAAGCCCTGGATCAGGTGCTCCTTGCCGGCGAAGTAGTAGTACGCGTTGCCGACGGAGACCCCGGCCTCCTGGGCGATGGCCCGCATGGTCGTCCGGTCGTACCCGCGCTCCTGGAACAGCCGCATGGCCGTCTCCAGGATCAGGGCGCGGGTCTGCTCGGACTTGCTGAGGTGGGTCCCGTCTCCGGGGCCGTCGTTCTTCGCAGGCACGGGGGCAGCCTAGCCAGTGGCACAGGCGCCGCTGTCACAGCCGGGCGCGGTGTACGTCCATCCCGCGCGCGGGTCGTACGCCCAGCCGTCCGCGCGCCGGTACCCCGTCCCGCCCCACTTCCTCTCCTGCTGCCCGCCGCGCCACTTGGCGGCGGCCAGTACGGCGCCCTTGGCGAGCCGCGCCCCGGCCGGGGTGGCGAGGCGGTGGGCGAGCGGCCGGTGCTCGCGCAGCGCCCACAGGGTGACGACCCAGGCGGCGGCGGACCGGTAGACCTGTCCGCCGTCGCCGACGACGGTGATCTCCTCCAGCGAGGCGGCGTGATCGAGTCCCGGGAACCGCCGCCGGGCCTCCTCGGACCCGGCGGGCACGGTCTCCACCGGCACGAGTTGCCGCTGCCGCGTGAGCCAGTCCCGGACGAACGAGCAGAGCCCGCACTCGGCGTCGTAGAGGACGGTGAGCCGGCGTACGGGGACGCCGGCCGTCGTGGCCGTCATGGCGCTCAGACCCCGGCCGTCGGGGCGACCCAGCCCTGCGGCGGCACGGGCGGCTGCTGCTCGCGCTCCATGGCCCCCCGGCGCCGGATGCGGTTGAGCACGTACACGTTCCCGAGGTGCATCACTCCGAGCACGAGCAGCACCACACCCAGCTTGGTCGACAGCGCCTCGAATATCCCGCGGGTGTCGGTGATCGTGCCGTCGCCGCTGAGGTAGAGCGCGACGAACCCGAGGTTGACCAGGTAGAACCCGACCACCAGCAGGTGGTTGACGGCGTCGGCGAGCTTCTCGTTGCCGTGCAGCACGTCGGCGAGGAAGATCCGTCCGTTGCGGCTGAGCGTGCGCGCCACCCAGATGGTCAGTCCGATGCTGACGACCAGGTAGACGACATAGGCGATGACGGTGCGGTCCATGGCCCGCCCCCTTCTTGAACGCGTTCAAAACGCTGACAGGGATGACTCTAGGCCAGCGTTTGAACATGTTCAACTCAGGGTCGGCGGCTGAGTTCGGGCCGTTTCAGATAGTCCGTCAGCCCGACGACGTTCCCCCACGGATCGGCGAACTCGACGGTCCAGCCGGTGGCGGTGGAGAAGGGCCCCTCGGCCGGCGGAATCCCGGCGCCCGTCAGCGCCCGTGCGGCGGCCTTGGCGTCCGGCACCTCCAGCCACACCCGCGGCGAGGGCCAGGGCGGCGGCCGGTGCCCGAGCCCGTCCTCGTGCCGCAACAGGATGCCGGGCGTCTCGCCCCCCACCTTCAGCAGCGCGATCCCGGCCTCGTCGAGCCGGAACCCGACGTCGAACCCGGCCCGCTCATAGAACCCGACGGCCTCGGCGAGGTCCCCGACGGGCAACAGCACGTTGTCGAACCCGAGCAGCTCGTACGACTCGTCATCTGACATGGCGTCAGAGTAAGCCGATCACCAGCCGGAACACGTGATTGTCAGTGCCGTCTCGTACGGTCGGCGGCATGGACTTCGTGAGAGGTTTCTGAGCCAGTTGTAGCGTGTGGGTCACAGGAGACGGTGGGGGTACGGGAGGTGCTGAGTGCGACGGCTGCTGGGAGTGCACTTCGTGCCGTCCGCGCTCTTCGTCGTCTCACTGTGGGCCCTTCTGAGATCCGGCGCCTTCACCGGTGTGGGTCACTGGGAGCGAGTGCTTCCGAGGACCGCGAGTGCGGCCGCCGGGTCGCTCACGCTCCTGTCGACGTGCGCGTCGCTCATGGCTCTGCTCTTGCAGCCGTTTCAGGTGCGGGCCGTGCGCGTGCTGGAGGGGTACTGGTACCGCTGGCCGGTCACCGCCGGTCTTGCCGGGGTGCTGGTCGAAGTACAGCGCAGACGCTGGGAGGTACTGCGTGAGCGCGCGGAGGTGACCACGCGGGACCCGGTCGTCCGTGAAGTACGTGCGGACGCCGGCCGCCGACTGGGCCTGCGCCCACCCGTCGAGGTTCTGTTGCCGACCGCGCTCGGCAACGCGCTGAGAGCCGGCGAGATCAGCGCCGGGGAGCGGTACGGTCTCGCCACGCTCGCCTCCTGGCCGCGCATCTACATGCAGGTCTCGGACCGCATGTCCGAAGCGCTGAGTTCGACGCGAGACGCCCTCGACACCGCTGTCAACCTCTGCTGGAGCTTCCTGGCGGTGGCGTCGTTGTGCTGCGTCGCCCTGTACGACGAGCCGCGCTCATGGTGGCTGTGCGGCGGTGCGCTGGTGCTCGCGGGTGTCGCCTACAAAGGGTCGGTCGTCGCGGCCCAGGCATACTCCGGGCTGATGCGTACCGTCTACGACTTGCACCGGTTCGACCTGCTGGAGGCTCTGCACCATCCGTTGCCGGACGACACCGACCGTGAGAAGGAGATCTTCACGGAGGTCACCGCTCGGTTCACCGGACGAGAGGGTAAGCACGTTCCCTATCGCCATGGTCGGGGCGGCTCACACCCGCTTGACGCCGACCGATCCGCACACGCCGAGCACATGGATAACGCATCCGGTTGAGGGGTCCGGTGGTTCACCGGGTCCGGCCCCGGTCTCCAGTACGCGTGTCAGCAGCGCGCCCGTCGTGCTCACCGTCACCCACCGGTCCCGTGGTATGTCCACCTGGACGTGACCGGCGATTGCCGTGACGTGCACGGTGGTCCTGACCGTGGTGGGGATCCGAGTCAGATCGGCCTGTATCTCCCCGAGTACGGCTCGCAGGGTCAGAGTGCCACTCGCTTCTTCGGGTACGACGACCCTTCCTGCCGTCAGGACCCGGCTCCAGCGAGTGCCGCCGGCGCGCGGGACGGCCGTGCCGATGAGCAGTGCGCCGGACAGCGCCAGCACCGCGGGCAAGGCGAGACCGGTCACCACCCGCGCGCTCATCTCATCGGCCGGCACGATCGAGGCTGTCGCCACGGCTGCGAGCAGGAGCGGTCCGAGGAGGGCGGCCGGAGACGTCACCGAGCGCAGTAGATTGAGCAGAGCCAGGGCCAGCAGTGCCCACGGCCACCATCGGGTGGCTGACTCCACCGCGGCACGAGCCCGGTTCGCCGGGTCACCGGCGAGATAGCAACCCGCGGCCACGGCGAGAAGTCCGAGCCACACCCTCACCCGCGACGCCCGCCGCCCACCTCTCGCCATCGCCAGTCGGCTCCCCGTTCCGCCGCACCGAGGAGGCGGCGCGATGGAGCATCGTATAAGGGGGCGGTACCGGCGGCGAGCGGCGGGGTCAGGGTTGCCAGGCCTCCCAGAGTTTCCGATGTATATGGGCGGCCCTCTCCTCGTTCTCGAACCACATGACAATGGGCGGGAGTTTCACGTATGGACAGTTCGCATCGTGAGCGGTCGTGAACCCGAGAGGGTCGGGGAAAGTCTCGTCGGTTGTTCCGAGCTTCACGGGCAGGGAATCCTCCCATTTCTCGAACTCTTGCTCCGTGTAACCGCTCCAGCCCGCCGGTGGATCCGGGACGATCGGCGCATCGCACCGAATACACGCGGCTGTGCTGTTCTCCGGTATGGGAAAGCCGGGTAGTTCGGTCTCTGACAGCATGGGTCAACCTCCTCTTCTGCGAAAGCGCCCGATGAGCCATTGTGTGCATCTGTAGAACCAGTTGTCCGTCCTCCCTGTCGCGTGCAACTGCAGGTAGGTCACCCAGACCCCATCGACCAAAGTGGCGGTCAGTACGACAGCGGCGGCGGTCCACCGCCACTCGACCTGTCTGCCACCGTCCGGCGGCACCAGTGCGGCCGCGATGCCGAGCCCCAGAAGCAAAGTGCCCAGGTTGAACGCGTGGACAGCACGGACCTGGTACCTCTTCCACACCACTTGGTCCTGCTGCTGTTTGCTCTTCAGTGCCGACGACTTGTCCGCTACGTACTCGGGTCCCAGCCAGCATGTCAGGTCGTCGTACGAATACAGGTACAGACGGGCGTGATAGGCGAGTTGGATACTGGCGACCAGTGAAAGAGCCGCGATGACGAGCAGCAACAGGATAGGGCCGGGCCACTGGAATTCTTCGTCTGCGCCTCCGACTACACCGGCCAAGGAAAGCGCAGCGGCCGTGAGCAAAGGTGCGGCGATGAACAGTGCGGACGCGCTGGCCGTTCCATACCCGTACGGCTTGGGGGCATGCCAGCGATTTCTACTGGTGTCGGGTGCCCGGTACCCCGTCACGCCTCCCCCTCCGGCAGCGCTACAGCGCACACGCTTCAGAGTGTGGCCGTTGAGTGCACTGTCCCGCAGGGACACGAACCAGCCAAAACTGCTGGGACTCATGTTTCTGCTGAGTCAGAAGTAGTCCGCTACATCAAGAGCGACCCCGGCACCGAAGCAAGTGGGGAGGTTGACGGTTTCACCGGGCGCATGCACTCGATGGGTGGTGTATTCGTCTTCTGCCGGGTCGGTGAGGACGCGGATGCACTCGTGCTCTCGGTCGATGACGACATAGACGGGGATCCCGGCCTCCGCGTAGGCGGCGGACTTGATGTGCAGGTCATACGTCGAGGATTCGGCGGTGACCTCAAGGACGAGACGGAAGCCGGCGGGGGCGTAGGTGTTGTTCCGGACGTGGTGGCTCTCGATGTCGGCTTCCACGACCGGGACGCGTCCCGTAGTGGACTGGCGACGAGCTGCCCTTGCAGGATCTCGACACGCCAGCCCGGACGGCACTTCATGATGTCGTCAGCGATTGCGGTGAGCACCACGTACCTCCTGTGGCATGCCCGCCGAAGAGCACGCCGCCACCTCGGGTTCCCGTGGCCAGGAAACGACTGTTCGCCACGAGGTCATGACCGAGAACCACTCTGTGGTAAGGCAGCTTCGCCAGGAGACGAGCGACCTCCCGCCGGGCGCCGACAGCCCCACCGCCGTCCATACCCAGCAGTCCGAACACGTCCGGGTAACGGTCCTCGGTCACCCCGCTCATGAAGTCGCCCGCCTCCAAAACCCGGTCACGTTCCTCGACGGCCGGTGCCACACCCGCTTCGATCCGGGGGAACACCAGGGCAGCGGCCTCGCCCTCGGTGGCCAGACGCACGCCGAACCAATCAGGAAACTGGTCGGGGAACACCTGCGCCTTCTGCTCCTTGTCACCCTCCCACAAGGGCGTGGGATCCCCCGCCCGGATCGCTTCGGTGACGCGGTCGGCCTGTGTCGGATGCAGCGACTCCCCGGCCTCCAGGCGCTTGCGCGCTTCGGTGAACCAGCCGAGAGCCTTCAGCAGACCGAGACCGAGCGCGGCAGCCGATGGCCACGGCAGCACGTCCACACCTCGCCGGTCGTTCGGACGGACGAACACCCGGTCGTTCGCCAGCAGCCGGAAGCCCGCCGACGAGGCCAGGGTGAGGGCGGTCGTCGACTTTCCCGCGCCCTTGCTCCCGACGGTCAGGACCGCCCGCCCGTTCTCGCCGACGACGGCCGAAGCGTGCAGCACCGCCCATCCGTCCCGCAGAAGCTGGCCACGCATCATCTCGCGGGCGAGGCGAGCGGTCGCCGTGGCCACGCCCTCGGCGTGGCAGCCGAACACGTCCAGCCGTCCGGTACCGGGCTGGGACCGGTAGGCGAGTACCTGCTCCGGAGACACGGCCCGCACGGTGCCGGTCGGCACGTCCCGGGCGACGAGGAGCCGAGCCCTCGCGTACTCGGTGCTGGTGTGCGGATGCTGCGCCACGTCGAACGCCACATCGTCGTATTGGCTCGTGTCGACTGCCGCAGTGACGACGGCGCCCGCGCAGACGTCCTCCGACGGCACCTCGGCCGCCTTCCACCATGGGCCGAAGTACCGGGCGGACCAGTCGATGACGGCCCGCTCGGGCGAAACGACGGTCACGGACGCGCCGGCGCTCTCCAGGCGTACGGCATGAGCAGTCATGAGCCATTCCTTCCGGACGGGACGGGTTGCGACGGAACACCGCGCACGGCCGGATAGGCGGCGCGCAGCTTGGAACTCGCGGCCTCCAACTGTCGGACCTCGACAGCGTCCAGCGGAGGCAACGACGACAGGGGCTCGCCCCCGGTGAAGCGCACGGGAATCCCGAGCCAGCTCTCCCCGTGTGCCACGGACAGCTCGGTCGTGCCGTCCTCGACACCGCATGCCAGGCGCAGTGTGGACATCACCGCACCGGCGGGACCGCACCGGGTGCGGCCGATTCCTGAGTTGATTCGTCCGGGCCGGGCCCTCAGCTCCTCCCGCACCCGGAGAAGGGGGACGGACACCGGCAGGCCGTTGACAGTCGTCGACGAGGCGCACACCACGCGTGCCTCCCCGTGTTCCCCGATGACGTGCCCGGCGACCGTGCCGACGGGCACGTCCAGAAGCCGGGCGAGGGCGAGCCGATAGCGGGCGGAGTCCAGACCGGAGCCGATCCCGAACACCCGGCGACAGCCGGACACCTCGGCGAACAGGCGCGTCAGGAGATCGACCGGGTTGGTCACGACCAGCACCGTCCCCCCGTAGCCGGTGAACTGCCCAGCCATGGAACGGATGACGGGCCCATGGGCCAGTGCTCCGCCCATGCGGACGTCGCTGGTACTCGTGTTCTCGAACCGGGCGCGGACGGCGACCACCACGGCGGCGCACGTGCGCAGCTCCTCCACCTCGGCCGGGACCGGCCGCACCCGGGACCCGAGCGCGCCCCGCATGTCGTCGAGATCGTCCGCCAGGGCCGCGGCCTGCCCGGCGGTCCGAGAGGCGACGAGGATCCGGTCGCACAGTCCGGAGGCCAACAGAGCACCGCAGACAGCCTGTCCGACCGCGCCCGTTCCGATGACACCCACGGCGGGCACCCCGGCCGTCACGCGGCCACCTCGGCGATCCGGTCGAGGATCCGGTCCCCCGTACACCGAACGGTCGAGCCGAGGAGGTCGTCGGTCACCGCCTCGACGAGGAGACACAACGGAAGCGCCCGCTCGACGAGGGCCACGCCGAGCAAGGGCAGCGGCAGCGCGGCCGGCGCGGACAGATACGTCGTGGCGATGTTCAGAGTGTCCATCAGCCACAGCGTCAGCAGGTGTCGCAGCCACATTCGCCGCTCCCGGGCGGACAGGTGCCCGGCTCGGGACAGGGCCAGCAGCGCGAGGCCGTCGAGGATCTGCCGGGTTACCGCCGGGTCCGGCCGGTACACGACGACGAACAGCACCGTCCGGCTCATGAGCTTCGCCAGGTCCACCGTGGTACTCCCTCGCAGAAGCCCGGGGTCGAGGAGCACCGGCCGGCTGTCAGGACCGTCGGGGAACACGACGTGTTCCGGCTTCAGGTCCCCGTACGCGAGGGACGTGCCGACCGGGGCGGGCCGCCGCGTCTTCCGTAGTCTGTGGAGCCGGGCCACGCTCGCACGGATCAGCTCGGCGACCGCCACCCGGGTCCCGGGCTCGCACCGTTCGGCGCCGAGGCCGTCGATGTATTCGCCCGCGGTGCCGGCGAACTTCCGCAGGAACGTCCCCGCGATGGCGCGCTCCCCGATCGCTCCGTCCGGATCCAGGCGGCGCGCGGCACCTGGCCGGTGCAGGGGCCTCAGCTCGGCGAGGGGCCTCTCCATCAGCTCGCGTGTCCGCTCGGGCATGGCGAGGAGCAGGTCCGCGAGGGTCGGGCCGTGGACGGCCTCGGTGAAGATGACGCCGTCCCGTACACCGGCGACCGGGCAGACCCGCGGCCCGGCGAGGCCGGACAGGATCCGCAGCTGCGCGGCCTCACGGACGAGGAGCCCGTCCGGCCGCTGCTCGTACGCCCGTTGCTTCTCGCACACCCTGGCCCATGAGCCGTGGGACCCGCGCAGCAGTGAGACGAGGGAGACCCCCAGGAAGGACGTTTTGGCGTACAGAGTGCGCTCACCGACCCGGGTGCGGTGCACGTAACCGGTGACACCGGGCACGTGGGCGTCGAGCGACGCGGGCTCCCCGGGCCAGAGGGCGGCGGCGGCCTGGTGGATCCGGGCACGTGCGTGGACGAACACCTCGCTCACGGTGGGCCGGGTCGATGCGGCTGCGGCACAGGCGCCGAGGGTCACGGCGAACACCTCCCCAGGTGTTCCATGTCGGCCCATACGGATTTCCCCCACGGCAGCGATTCGTGCCCCCAACGCACGGCCAGGGCATTGATGATGGCCAGTCCCCGGCCGGTCTCGCCGCCCGGCTCCGGGCAGCGAAGCACGGGCACCGCATGACTGCGGTCCGTGACAGCGATGCGTACGCCGCTCTCCGTCCGCCGCACGATCAGTCGTACGGAGCCGTGCCGGGCGTGCCGGACCGAGTTGGCGACCAGTTCGGTGACCACTGTTTCCGCGTCCTCAGTCAGGTTCGTGAAATGCCAGTCGCGCAGCGCCCGGCGTACGACGCCGCGGCAGACGGAGGCCGACTCACCCGTACGGGGAACTGTCAGGCTGTGGACTTCGGTACCGTCCTCGGCTCGCAGAACGTTCGGACTCACCATGGGCCGGCTCCCCTGTCCAGACGCGTACCGCTTCGGGCACTGCTGCCTACGACGGTCCGCATCACGGCGGCGGGGACGCGCCAGACGGCCGTTCCTCCCTCGCACCGCTCATGCGTGGTGTCCGTCATCTGTGTCGGTGTTTCAGGCATCGTCGCCTTGTCTCTGTGGTCTGGGGACTCGGACCGCTCACACGCCGGTCCCCACGGTTCCGGAAGGTGCCCTCCGCGCTCGCCACGCTCTCCTCCAGGTGGCATCCGGGGGGATCCGACCCGGGTTCGCGGCCACCCGCTTAAGCTCAGCTCAGGGACAACACGACAGTACGTAGTCGGTTCGTACCTGATAAGTGACTGCGAGTACGGGTGGTTTGTTGCGAACCGCCGGGATTGGAACCCCCGTGAGGCCACGTCCCGCCCGAACCCTGACCGCCAGTACGGGAAAGGGAGCCCGTCCTCATTCAGGCCTGCTCAGCGGTCACGTTCTCCGGGTGATTCGAGAGCAGCAGGGATGCACGCAAGAGGAGGCCGCGGACTTCCTGGCAGTCTCACCCGACACCATCGCCGGCTGGGAGACAGGACGGCGCCCGCTCACGGCGGTCTCTGTGCGGCAGGTGCACGGGCTACGCCACCGACTCGTACGGATGGGTTCCGCCCCCGTCCTCCTCAAAGCCCTGGAACGCGCCCTGGAGGCGGACGTCCTTCTCGCCATCACCCTCGATGAGGGGGTGCCGGCACTGGACAGCCCGCTCGGCACGATGGTGATGCGGCGTGACCTCGCAGAGATCCTCGTCTGGCCCCTCAACGGCGTACCACCCCGGTTTCTGCGCGCTTTGCCCGATCCGCCCCGCACGCGCCGAGGGCCGGTTTCCGCCTGCCCGGAGCTGACGTCAGCAGAACGGGTCACCTTCTTCACCCGCATGCGGTCCACTGCTGAGCAGGCACGGGGACCGGGGCAGTTCCTCCTGCACCGACAGGCGCTGTACCTCGCCGGCTACGGTCGAGCGTCCGACACAGCCGGTTGGTTCGCCCACCAGCAGCGAACCAACCGCCCGGACGACTGGCTCACGACTTGGCTGAACAGTCGCTCGATCGCCGCCGTCGCCGCCCGGCAGGGCGACCGGGACCGGATGCGCCACTTCATCGACACCGCGCTCGCCGACGATGCCGGAGAGGCTGCCAACCTCGCCTACTGGGCCTACTGGATCGGCGAGACCTCCGTCCCCCAGCTCTCCGACGACTTCATCGCTGCCGGCTCCCTCGGCGCGTGGAACGGGCAGAAGCTGCTGGCCCATCTGGCCGAAGGCATCGCGCCCCAGCACGGCTATGTGGACCTGAACATTCACAGCGTGTGGGCGCTGCTCCAGACACGCCTCGACCTGCTGCGGTCAGGGGAGGCGGCCCGCACCCTGCGCGAACGGATCCTGATCATGTTGGATGGCCGGGAACTCTCGCCCGGTGGACGGCGGGAGTCGGAGAGCATCCTGTACGCGATCCGCCTTGCGGAGGCGTGAGAGGAGTCCGACCATGGCCGACGAGGACCTGACGCCGGTAGCCCGCTTCTTGTACGAGGCCGGCACGTTGAAGGCGACGAGGCGAACCGGGTGGTGGATGGCCGGCGTCAAGGATCCGGAGTCGGTTGCGGAGCACTCCTGGCGTACCAGCCTCATCGCGTCCGTCATCGCCGCGCTGGAGGGCGCCGACCCGGCTCGCGCCGCGCTCCTCGCCGTCTGGCACGACACCGGAGAAACCCGCACGGGCGACGTCAACCACCTCGGCAAGAAGTACACCGGCGGCGAGGCCGATCCGCGGCGCATCGCGGCGGACCAGGTCTCGGCGATGCCCCCGGCCGTCGCCGAGACGGTGACCGGAATCATCGCCGCGTACGAGGCGCGCGACACCCCGGAGGCGATCTGTGCCCGTGACGCGGACAAACTGGAATGCATGCTTCAGGGCCTCGAGTACCGCGCCCAGGGTTATGAGAACGCGCAGCGGTGGATCGACAACAGCCGTGGGCGGATCGTCACCGCGTCCGGTCGGGCCCTCGCGGACGCCGTACTGGAGACCGGCTCACTGGACTGGCTCCGCACCGCTCTCGGCGAGGAGCTGACTGACCGCCCCGTTGGCGCAGACGGCAGGCAGCGGCCGGCCGGCACCAGGCGCCGAACCTGACGGCCGCCCGCGCAGAATGCAGAACGCCCGGCCGGGAAACCCCGGCCGGGCGCTGGTGCGAACTGCTCACGGCCCAGCACGGCCGTGTGCGGCGACGACCCCCGGAAACCGACGGACGTCAGAAGCGGCGCGTGATCAGCGCTCGCTTCACCTCCGCGATCGCCTTCGTGACCTCGATGCCGCGCGGGCAGGCGTCCGTGCAGTTGAAGGTCGTGCGGCAGCGCCAGACGCCGTCGCGGTCGTTGAGGATCTCCAGCCGCTGCTCGCCGGCCTCGTCACGCGAGTCGAAGATGAAGCGGTGCGCGTTGACGATGGCCGCCGGGCCGAAGTACTGGCCGTCGTTCCAGAAGACCGGGCAGGAGGAGGTGCAGGCCGCGCAGAGGATGCACTTCGTCGTGTCGTCGAAGCGCTCGCGGTCCTCGGCCGACTGGAGGCGCTCCCGCGTCGGCTCGTTGGTGTCCTTCGTGATCAGGAAGGGCATCACGTCCCGGTACGCCTGGAAGAACGGCTCCATGTCGACGACCAGGTCCTTCAGGACCGTCAGGCCCTTGATGGGCTCGACCGTGATCGGCTTCTCCGGGCTGATGTCCTTGATCAGCGTCTTGCAGGCGAGACGGTTCTTGCCGTTGATCCGCATCGCGTCGGACCCGCAGATGCCGTGGGCGCAGGAGCGGCGGAAGGTGAGGGTGCCGTCCAGCTCCCACTTGATCTTGTGGAGGGCGTCCAGGACGCGCTCCTTGGGGTCGATCTCCAGCTGGAAGTCTTCCCAGGTCGCCTCCGCCGAGACCTCCGGGTTGAACCGGCGGACGCGGACGGTGACCGTGATGTAGGGGGAGTCGGCGAAACCGGGCTCGGGCGATCCGGCCGCGTCCGCCTTGTCCAGAACAGGGGTAGCCATCAGTACTTACGCTCCATCGGCTGGTAGCGGGTCTGCACGACCGGCTTGTAGTCGAGACGGATGGACTCGGAGCCGTCGTCGCCGACCTCGCGGTACGCCATGGTGTGGCGCATGAAGTTGACGTCGTCGCGGTTCGGGTAGTCCTCGCGGTAGTGACCGCCGCGGGACTCCTTGCGGGCCAGCGCGGAGACCGCCATGACCTCGGCCAGGTCCAGCAGGTTGCCCAGCTCGACGGCTTCGAGCAGGTCGGTGTTGAACCGCTTGCCCTTGTCCTGGATCGAGACGTTCTTGTAGCGGGCGCGCAGCTCCGCGATCTTCTCGACCGCCGTCTTGATGGTCTGCTCGGTGCGGAACACCATGACGTTGGCGTCCATGGTCTCCTGCAGCTCGTTGCGGAGCGCCGCCACCCGCTCGTTGCCGGTGGAGGTCCGCAGCCGCTCGATCTGCTCGATGACCATGGTCTCCGGGGAGTCGGGCAGCTCGACGAAGTCCGCGGAGTGCGCGTACTCGGCGGCGGCGATGCCGGCCCGGCGGCCGAAGACGTTGATGTCGAGGAGGGAGTTCGTGCCCAGGCGGTTGGCGCCGTGGACCGAGACGCAGGCGACCTCGCCGGCCGCGTACAGGCCCGGGACGACGGTGGTGTTGTCGCTGAGGACCTCACCCTCGACGTTGGTCGGGATGCCGCCCATCGCGTAGTGCGCGGTGGGCTGGATCGGGATCGGGTCCGTGTACGGCTCGATACCGAGGTAGGTGCGCGCGAACTCCGTGATGTCCGGGAGCTTGGCGTCGAGCTGCTCCGGCGGGAGGTGCGTGAGGTCGAGGTAGACGTGGTCGCCCTCGGGGCCGCAGCCGCGGCCCTCCCGGATCTCCGTGTAGATGGAGCGCGAGACGACGTCACGCGACGCGAGGTCCTTCATGACCGGCGCGTACTTCTCCATGAAGCGCTCGCCGTCCTTGTTGCGCAGGATGCCGCCCTCACCGCGGGCGCCCTCCGTCAGCAGGATGCCCATGCGCCAGATGCCGGTCGGGTGGAACTGGAAGAACTCCATGTCCTCCAGCGGCAGCCCGCGCCGGTAGCACGCCGCCTGGCCGTCACCGGTCAGGGTGTGCGCGTTGGACGTCACCTTGAAGAACTTGCCGGTGCCGCCGGACGCGTAGATCACGGACTTCGCCTGGAAGACGTGGATCTCGCCGGTCGCCAGCTCGTAGGCGACGACGCCGGCGGAGACCTTGACCCCGTCGACCTCGGCCATGATCTGGTCCAGGACGTAGAACTCGTTGAAGAACTCCACGCCCTCCTTCACGCAGTTCTGGTACAGCGTCTGGAGGATCATGTGACCGGTGCGGTCGGCCGCGTAGCAGGACCGGCGGACCGGGGCCTCGCCGTGGTTGCGGCTGTGCCCGCCGAAGCGGCGCTGGTCGATCGTGCCGTTCGGGGTCCGGTTGAACGGCAGGCCCATCTTCTCCAGGTCGAGGACGGAGTCGATGGCCTCCTTCGCCAGGATCTCGGCGGCGTCCTGGTCGACCAGGTAGTCACCGCCCTTGACCGTGTCGAAGGTGTGCCACTCCCAGTTGTCCTCC
>NZ_JAVRHI010000277.1:0-3443 GCF_034105845.1 Streptomyces sp. CRN 30
CCCCCCCCCCCTTCCCCCTGCGGCTCACCCGCCGCGGCGGGCCAGCGAGAGGGTGCGCCGGGCCGCCGCCACCACCGCGGCGTCGACGAACCGGCCGTCCGGCAGCGCCTGGGCGCCCGGCTCGACGGCGGCGGCCCGCACCACCGCCTCCGCCTGGTCGATCTCCCGCGCGGTCGGCAGGTACGCCACCTCGATCACCGGCAACTGTCGGGGGTGGAGGGCGGTCCGGCCCAGGAAACCCAGGGCGCGGCCGTGGGCGCAGGAGCGGGCCAGACCGTCCAGGTCCCTGATGTCGGGATGCACCGACTGGACCGGCGGCGGCAGCGACGCCGCCCGGGCGGCCAGCACGACGCGGGACCGGGGCCAGTCCAGGCCCGCGTCGTCCCGTACGCCCAGCTCCGCACGGAGGTCCGCCTCACCGAGCGCGATGCCCCGCAGCGCCGGGTGGGAGGTGGCGATCGCGTAGGCCCGCTCGACGCCGAGGGCCGTCTCCAGCAAGGCGTACAGGGGCGGCGCACCGTCGATCGTGGCCGCCGATCTCTCCGCGACGTCCACGATCTCCCCGGCGGAGGTCACCTTGGGCAGGCGCAGGCCCGACAGTCCGGGCAGCGCGGCCAGCGCCGCGAGATCCGCGCCCCCCAGGGGGGTGCGCGGGGCGTTCACGCGGACGTGGACCGGGACGGGCGGCGGGTCGGCGAGGAGTTCCGCGGTGGCCGCGCGCGCGTACTCCTTGCGGTGCGGGGCCACGGCGTCCTCCAGGTCGACGATCACCACGTCGGCGCCGCAGGCGACCGCCTTGGCCACCACCTCCGGCCGGTCCCCGGGGACGTACAGCCACGTCAGGGGAGTCACAGGGCGCCCTCCGCGCGCAACGCGGCGATGTCGGCCTCCGTCAGGCCGAGTTCGCCCAGCACCGCCTCCGTGTCCGCGCCGTGCGGGCGGCCGGCCCAGCGGATCGCGCCGGGGGTGGCGGACAGCCGGAAGAGGACGTTCTGCATGCGCAGCGGGCCCAGTTCGGGGTCGTCGACGGTGGTGATCGTGTCGAGGGCCCGGTACTGCGGGTCCGCCATCACGTCCCGTACGTCCTGCACGGGGGCGACCGCCGCCTCGGCCTTCTCGAAGGCGTCGACGACCTCCGCGCGGGTGCGGCGGGCGATCCACGCGCCCACCGCCTCGTCGAGGACGTCCGCGTTGCGGGCGCGGCCCGGGCCCGTCGCGAACCACGGCTCGGCGATCAGTTCGGGCCGGCCCACCAGCCGCATCACCCGCTCCGCGATCGACTGGGCGGAAGTGGACACGGCGACCCAGGAGCCGTCCGCCGTGCGGTAGGTGTTGCGGGGCGCGATGTTGGGGGAGCGGTTGCCGGTGCGGGGCTGGACGTACTCCAGCTGGTCGTACCAGAGGGGCTGCGGGCCCAGCGCGGTGAGGATCGGCTCGATCAGCGCCATGTCGATCACCTGGCCCGCGCCGGTGCGGTCCCGGGCGGTGAGGGCGGTCATCACCGCGTACGCCGTGGTCAGGCCCGCGATGGAGTCGGCGAGGCCGAAGGGCGGGAGGACCGGCGGGCCGTCCGGCTCCCCGGTGATCGCGGCGAATCCGCTCATGGCCTCGGCGAGGGTGCCGAAGCCGGGTCGGTGCGCGTACGGGCCGTGCTGGCCGAAGCCGGTGACCCGGGCGAGGACCAGCCGGGGGTTGGCGGCGGACAGCTCGGGCCAGCCCAGGCCCCACCGCTCCAGGGTGCCGGGCCGGAAGTTCTCCACGATGACGTCGGCGGTCTCCGCGAGCTTCAGCAGGGTCGTACGGCCGCCCGGCGCGGACAGGTCGAGGGTCATCGTCCGTTTGTTGCGGCCCAGGAGCTTCCACCACAGGCCCACGCCGTCCTTGGCCGGGCCGTGGCCGCGGGACGGGTCGGGCCGCCGCGGGTGCTCGATCTTGATCACCTCGGCGCCGAAGTCGCCGAGCAGGGTGGCGGCGAGGGGACCGGCGAAGAGGGTGGCGAGGTCGAGGACGCGGAGCCCGGTCAACGGGGCGGGCGCGACGGGAGCGGTGACCGGGGCGGGCGTGGGCTCGGAGTGCGTCATGGCCGTCGGATCTCCTGGAGGGTGAGCTGGGCGAGGGTGTCGAAGCCGATGCCGTCGAAGTCGGCGACGGAGGTGGCGAGCCGGTTCTTCAGGGGCAGGGTCCACCGCTCGGGCAGGGCGGCGGGGGAACCGGCGAGCAGACCGGCGACGCCGCCCGCCGTCGCGCCGTTGGAATCGGTGTCCCAGCCGCCGGAGACGGCCCGGCAGACGGAGCCGGTGAAGTCGCCGTCCGCGTGCGTGAGGGCGGCGGCGATCAGGGCGGTGTTGGGGACGGCGTGCACCCAGTGGTGGTCGGCGTGGGCGGTGTGCAGCGCGTCGACCACCGTGTCGAAGTCCGTGTGTCCGGCCGCCAGTTGGACGGCGTGCCGGACCGCGAGGGCCAGCCGGGATTCGGCCGGGACGACCCGCAGGCCCGTACGCAGACAGTGGTGGACGTCGTGGGTGCCGGTGGCGGCCTCGGCGACGGTGGCCGCCGTGAACATCGCCGCGTAGACACCGTTCGCCGTGTGGGTGAGGGTGGCGTCCCGGTGGGCCTGCTCCGCCGCGGCGGCGGGGTCTCCCGGGTTGGTCCAGCCGTGCACGTCGGCGCGGATCAGGGCGCCGATCCACTCGCGGAACGGGTTGCGGTGGCGGGCCGTGCGCGGGGGCGCGATGCCGGACAGGAGGTTGCGGTAGGCGACGCGCTCGGCGGTGAAGGTGCGGCCCGCGGGCAGTTCGTCGAGCCAGACGCGGGCCACGTCGGCGGTACTGAAGTCCCGGCCGTGGCGCCGCAGCACCAGGAGGTTGAGCAGGGGGTAGTTGAGATCGTCGTCCTCCGGCATGCCGTCGATGTTCTCGGCGAGGGAGGTGGCGGCCGAGCGGCGGTTCCACGGGTACGCCGCCGCCAGGTCCGCCGGGAGGCCGCGGGCGGTGAACCAGGTCCGCAGGGGCCAGTTGCCGGTGGCCCGCGCGAGCAGGCGGATGCCCTCCAGGGGCAGCTTCTCGACGGGCTTGCCGAGGAGACAGCCGACGGCGCGGCCGAGCCAGGCGGCCTCCAGGGCCCGGGGACGCGGAGCCGGTGGGGGCGCGGACGGAGCAGGTGGTGCGGACGGAGCAGGTGGTGCGGGCGGTGCGGTGCGGTCCGGCCACCGCGGGCACAGGCTCCGGATCGCCGCGAGGTCCGTCGGCTCCCGCTCGCTCAAGGAGCCGGGCAGGTCCGCCAGTTCGTCCAGCAGGTCCTCGGCGAGCAGCCGCAGGTACGGGGAGACCGGGCTGCCCGGACTGCCGGACGACCTGTCGGTGGCCGAGCTGACGGTGACCGTCCCGGTGCGCAACGCAGACACCCGCGACCGCGAGGCCACCGTCTCCGCCGCCTTCGGGGAC
>NZ_JAVRHI010000278.1:0-34880 GCF_034105845.1 Streptomyces sp. CRN 30
GTCTCGGCCGACGGCGGGTACCGGCTCGCCGCGCACCCCGACGACATCGACCTGCACCGCTTCGAGCGGCTCGCGGGCGAGGGGGTGCGCGCGCTGGCCGACGGCGACCCGGCGAAGGCGGCCGTCGTCCTCGATGACGCGCTCGCCCTCTGGCACGGCCCTGCCCTCGCCGACCTCCCCGACCGTACGGCCGAGGCGGCCCGCCGGGAGACCCGCCGGCTGGACGCCCGCCGGGCCCGCCTCACCGCGGCCCTCGCCCTCGGCCACGCCGCGCAGCACCTCCCCGAGCTCACCGCCCTCTGCGACACCCACCCCCTCGACGAGCCCCTCCAGGCCCTGCGCCTGCGCGCCCTGCGCGACGCGGGCCGCCCGGCAGAGGCGCTGGCCGCCTACGCCGACGTACGCCGCCTGCTGGCGGACCGGCTCGGCGCGGAACCGGGACCGGAACTGCGGGCGCTGCACGAGGACTTGCTGAACCCGGGCGACGCACCCGGCCCGCCGTCCGCCGCCCGGCCCACGGCGCCGACCGGTGCCGCTCCCGCACCGCCCCCGGACCACGCCCCCGGCCTTCCGCCCCGCCCCCGCCCCGGCAACCTCCGCGCCCGGCTCACCTCCTTCGTCGGCCGGGACGCCGAGATCGAGGCCATCCGCCACGACCTGGGGGCGGCCCGGCTGGTGACCCTGCTGGGGCCGGGCGGCTCCGGGAAGACACGGCTGGCGCAGGAGGCGGGGGAGGCCGCGGCCGGGACGCTGCCCGACGGGGTGTGGCTGGCCGAGCTCGCGCCGGTCGACGACCCCGACGACGTGCCCGAGGCCGTCCTCACCGCCCTCGGTGCCCGGGAGACCGTGCTGCGGGGCGCCGGCGCCGAGGAGCTGCGGGCGGTCGCCGAGCG
The DNA here is from genome assembly GCF_034105845.1 of Streptomyces sp. CRN 30. Taxonomy (NCBI): domain Bacteria; kingdom Bacillati; phylum Actinomycetota; class Actinomycetes; order Kitasatosporales; family Streptomycetaceae; genus Streptomyces; species Streptomyces sp. CRN 30. Next base: position 894 of record NZ_JAVRHI010000278.1, read on the forward strand.
GCACGACGACCCGGTCAGCCGCCTCGTCGAGCACTGCGGCAGACGGCACATGCTGATCGTCCTCGACAACTGCGAGCACGTCGTGGAGGCCGCCGCCCGCCTCGCCGAGCAGTTGCTCCAGCGGTGCCCGCGCCTCACCGTCCTCGCCACCAGCCGGGAGCCCCTCGGCGTCCCCGGTGAGCTGCTGCGGCCGGTGGAGCCGCTGCCCCAGCCGTACGCGCTGCGGCTGCTCGCCGACCGGGGGGCCGCCGCCCGGCCCGGCTTCGACGTCGCGGACGACCCCGAGGCGGCCGCCGAGATCTGCCGGCGGCTCGACGGGCTCCCGCTCGCCATCGAGCTGGCGGCCGCCCGGCTGCGCATGCTGAGCCCGCGGCAGATAGCGGACCGGCTCGACGACCGGTTCCGGCTGCTCACCAACGGGAGCCGCACCGTACTGCCGCGGCAGCAGACGCTGCGGGCCGTCGTCGACTGGTCCTGGAACCTCCTCGGCGACGACGAACGCGACGTGCTGCGACGGCTGTCCGTCTTCGCCGGCGGCTGCGACCTGACCGCCGCCGAGGCCGTCTGCGGGGCCGGCGCGCTGGACCGGCTCGGTTCACTCGTGGACAAGTCCCTGGTGGTGACCGCGCACTCGGCCACCGGCGACATGCGCTACCGGCTCCTGGAGACCGTCGCCGAGTACGCGCGCGAGCGGCTGGAGGAGTCCGGCGACCGCGTCGCCGCCGAGCGCGCCCACCTCACGTACTACCGCGAACTCGCCCGCACCACCGACCCGTTGCTGCGCGGCCCCCGCCAGCGCGAGGCCATCGCGGTGCTGGAGCTGGAGGACGACAACCTCCGCACCGCCCTGCGGCACGCCGTCGACGCGCGGGACGAGCAGGAGGCGCTCTGTCTGACGCTGTCGCTGTGCTGGTACTGGCTGATGCGCGACCTGCGCGTCACGGCCCGCCAGTGGACGGCGGAGGTCGCGGCGCTCGGCCCCGACCCCTTCGCCGGGCCCGCCCGCCCCGTCCCCGACCTGATCGAACGCTGCACCGACGCCCCGCCGCCCATGCGGCCCGAGATCCTCGACGAGGCCCGGCGCGGCGTGCACCTCGCCCACTTCGCCTGCATGGACACGGACCTGGCGGCCTGGACCACCCCGCGGGCGGAGGAAAAGGTGCGTGTCATAGCCGACACCTACCGGCCCGGCCAGCCGCAGACCTGCCGCCTCCCCGGCTTCATGTGGTTCTTCGCGGTGCTGCTCAGCCGCGACGTGGACCGTATGCGCGAGGTCGCCGACGCGACCGTCCGCGTCTGCCGCGAGCTGGGCTACACCTGGGAGCTGTCGCAGGCCCTGCAGATGCGGGCCAACATCGTCGCGGGCCGCGGCGACGGGAGGGGGGACGCCGTCCGGGACGCCGACGAGGCGCTGGAGCTCTCCCTCGGCATCGGCGACGCCTGGGGCGCGGCCGAGGCGCTCGCCGCACGCGGGGAGGCGAAGGAGCACCGGGGCGACCACGCGGGCGCCGCCGCCGACTACGAGTGGGCCATGGAGCACGCCGAACGGCTCGGCGCCCGCGCCCAGCTGGGCATGTTGAAGGCCCGGCTGGGCAGCGCGCTCATGGACGCCGGGGACGCCGAGCGGGGCGAGCGGCTGCTGACCGAGCTGCTGGCCGACGACCACGCCAACGCCGAGGCCAGGCCCGCCGCCCGGCTCTTTCTCGCGATGCACTTCGGCCGCACCGGCCGCCTGACGGCGGCGTGGGAACACATGCGGCAGCTCAGGCTGAACTCCGACGTCGTCAACTTCGCGGTGTTCACCAGTTTCGTCACCGGTGTCGAAGCCTGGCTGGAGGCGCTGGAGGGCCGCTTCGCCGAGTCCCTGGCCACCGTGCGCCGGGCGGTGGAACAGGCCGGTGACCCGCTCGCGCAGATGGTCGCGCCGCACCTGGACGTTGGCCACCTGGTCACGGCCGCCCTCGCCGTCGCGGGCGTGGACGGCGGCGCCCGCGCCCGGGACGCGGCCCGGCTGCTGGGCGCCGCCGACGCGCTGCGGTCGTCCGGCCAGGTCGTCCCCCCGGTGGAGGCCGAGAGCCGGGCGCGGGTCGAGGCCGCGGCGCGGGCGGTACTGGACGAGGCGGCGTACGACGCGGCCCGTGCCGAGGGCGCCGGCCTGTCGTTCGAGCAGGCCGCCGCCCTGATCTGACACAGGCTCCCAAGGCCCCGGACGACGGCAGGGCGTCCCCCGTGCGCCCTGCCGGGCACACGTCCGCGTGGCTCAGCTCTTCGTCCGGTACTTGTGGATCGCCACGGGCGCCATCACCAGCGTCAGCAGCGCCGACCAGCCCAGCGTCACCCACAGGCCGTGCGCGACCGGGCCGCCCGACATCAGCCCGCGGGAGGCGTCCGCGAGGGCGGACAGCGGGTTGTACTCGGTGAAGCCCTGCAGCCAGCCCGGCATCGAGCTGGTCGGCGTGAAGATCGACGAGCCGAACTGCAGCGGGAACAGCACCAGCATGCCCATCCCCTGCACGGACTGGGCGTTCTTCAGGGTCACGCCCAGCGCCAGGAAGATCCACATCACCGACGAGCCGAACACGGCGGACAGCGCCACGGCCGCCAGCAGTCCGCTCCAGCTCGTGATGTCGAACCCCACGACGACGCCGACGACCAGCAGGATCACCGTGGCGACGAGCATCCGCAGCAGCTCGACCACGATCTTGGCGACCAGGACCGAGGAGCGTCCGATGGGCAGCGACCGGAAGCGGTCCATGATGCCCTTCTGGAAGTCCTCGTTGAAGCCGGTGCCGACGGCCATGGCGATGTTCATGCCCATCATCGCCATCAGACCCGGCACGACGTACTGCACGTACTCGTCCTGCCCGCCGCCGAGCGCCTGGCCGATGGAGCCGCCGAAGACGTACACGAACAGCAGGGTGAAGATGATCGGCATGAACACCGCGTCGAACATCGACTCCGGGTCCTGGCGGATCCACAGCAGGTTGCGGCGGACCAGCGCGCCGGTGTGACGGACGTGGGCGCGCAGCCCGATACGGCCGTCGTCGGCGCCGCGGAGGGCCGGGGCGGTGCCGCTCGGGGTGCCGGACGTGCCGGTGGGCGCGGTCTTCGTCGTGATGCTCATGCGGCGGCCTCCTCGTGGCTGCTCGCCCGGTGGCCGGTGAGGGACAGGAACACCTCGTCCAGGCTGGGCAGTTCGGTGGTGATGGAGGCGAGGGTGACGCCGCGCGCGGTGATCGCGCCGACGATCGCCGTGAGCTGCTCGTCGCTGAGGACCGGCACCAGCAGGGTGCCGTTCTCCTCGTCGACGGTGACGGTGGCCAGACCGGTGAGCCCGGAGTCGTCGAGCAGGGCCGCGAGCGGGCGCAGCTCGGCGGCGTCGGCCGGGCGGACGCGCAGGGTGCGGCCGCCCACCTGGGCCTTCAGCTCCTCGGTGCGGCCGCTGGCGACGACCTTGCCGCGGTCGATGACGGTGAGCTCGGAGGCGAGCTGCTCGGCCTCCTCCATGTACTGGGTGGTGAGCAGCACGGTGACCCCGTCCCCGACCATGCGGCGGACCTCCTCCCACACCTCGTTGCGGGTGCGCGGGTCGAGGCCGGTCGTGGGCTCGTCGAGGTAGAGCACGGCCGGGCTGCCGATCATGGAGGCGGCGAGGTCGAGCCGGCGCCGCATGCCGCCGGAGTACGTGCGGACCGGGCGTCCGGCGGCCTCGGTGAGCGAGAACCGCTCCAGCAGTTCGCCGGCGCGCCTGCGGGCGTCCTTGCGGGACAGGTCGAGCAGCCGGCCGATCATGTAGAGGTTCTCGAAGCCGGAGATCTTCTCGTCGACGGAGGCGTACTGGCCGGTCAGGCCGATCACGCGGCGCAGCTGCCGGGGCTGGCGCACGACGTCGTAGCCGGCGACCGTGGCGGTGCCCGCGTCGGGTGTGATGAGGGTGGACAGGCAGCGGACGAGGGTGGTCTTGCCGGCGCCGTTGGGGCCGAGGACGCCGAGGACGGTGCCCTCGCGCACGTCCAGGTCGACGCCGTCCAGCGCCTTGGTCTCGCCGTAGTGCTTGACCAGGCCCCGGACGGTGACGGCGGCGTCGCCCGTGTCGGTGGGTGTTCGTCTCATGGGGACGACGATGGCAGCAGCCGCCGACAGACCGCCGACAGAGCGCTGACAGGCCGCCCGCACCGGCGGGAACGGCGAGAGCCCGCCGACCGGGGCGGGTCGACGGGCTGCCGTGGTGCCGCGGTGGGCGTCAGTGCACGGAGTGCTCCTCCGCCGGGAACGTGCCGCCGACGACGTCCTCGGCGAAGGACCGGGCGGCGCCGGTCATGACCTCGCGGAGGCCGGCGTACTTCTTGACGAACTTCGGCACCCGGCCGGAGGTCAGCCCCAGCATGTCCGTCCAGACCAGGACCTGGGCGTCCGTGCCGGGACCCGCGCCGATCCCCACCGTCGGGATGTGCAGCGCGCGCGTGACCTCGGCGGCCAGCTCCGCCGGGACCAGCTCCAGGACGACCGCGAACGCGCCCGCGTCCTGGACCGCCTTCGCGTCCCGCAGCAGCTGCGCGGCCGCCTCCTCGCCGCGGCCCTGCACGCGGTAGCCCATCGCGTTGACCGACTGCGGGGTCAGGCCGATGTGGGCCATCACCGGTATGCCGGACTCCACCAGGAGCTCGATCTGCCGGTGCGAGCGCTCGCCGCCCTCCAGCTTCACGGCGCCCGCCCCGGCCTCCTTGACCAGGCGCATCGCCGAGCGCAGCGCCTGCACGGGACCCTCCTGGTACGAGCCGAAGGGCAGGTCGGCGACGATCAGGGCGCGCTTGGTGCCCCGGACGACCGCGGCCGACAGCATGGTCATCTCGTCGAGGGTGACGGGCACGGTCGAGTCGTACCCCAGGTGGACGTTGCCCGCCGAGTCGCCGACGAGCATCACCGGGATGCCGGCCTCGTCGAAGGCGGACGCGGTCATCGCGTCGTACGCGGTGAGCATGGGCCACTTCTCGCCGCGCTCCTTGGCGGCGGCGATGTCGCGGACGGTGATGCGGCGGGTGCTCTTCCCCCCGTACAGCGCCTTGCTGCTGCTGTCGGAGGCCTTGAGCGCGGGCTGCGCGGGCTGTGCTGCCTGCGGGGGCTGCTCCTGGGCAGCCGGAAGCGGCGAGAGCTCCGTCATCGGAGTGGCTCCTTCTGTCATCTCGAGGCGCCCTGACGGCGTCCCCGGACCGTCTCCCATGGTGGCACTCCCGACCCACGCGCGACCAGACCGGGGGAGGGGACATGGGTCACGCGGGCGTGTGCGCCCGAGCTCCAAGAGCGCGCAAAGGGCCGCGGTACGGGACGGTGCCGTACCGCGATCCGCCCTACGGTGAGTGCATGACGACTCCCGCCGGCCCCGCCGGGCAGCGTGTCCCCGAGGCGGTGCACCGGCGCCGCTGGGTCATCCTCGGCGTGCTGATGCTGAGCCTGCTGATCGTGGTGCTCGACAACTCGATCCTCAACGTGGCCGTCAAGACCATCTCGACCCCGCCGCCGACCGGTCTCGGCGCCACGCAGAGCGAGCTGGAGTGGGCGATCAACGCCTACACGCTCGTCTTCGCCGGACTGCTGTTCACCGCCGGGCTGCTCGGCGACCGGCTCGGGCGCAAGCGGACGCTCGTCGCCGGACTGCTGGTGTTCGGCGCCGGTTCCGCGCTGGCCGCCCGTTCCGGCTCGCCGGAGCAGCTGATCGCGTTCCGCGCGGTGATGGGGCTCGGCGCGGCCTTCGTGATGCCCGCCACGCTCGCCGTCCTGATGAACGTGTTCGAACGGGACGAGCAGCCGAAGGCCATCGGCATCTGGGCGGGCGGCGTCGGGCTCGGCATCGCCATCGGCCCGATCACGGGCGGGGTGCTCCTGGACCACTTCTGGTGGGGCTCGGTCTTCCTGGTCAACGTGCCGATCGTGGTCGTCGCGCTGGCCCTGATGCTGTGGCTGGTGCCGGACTCCCGCGACCCGGCGCCCGGACGCGTCGACCCCCTCGGCGTCGCGCTGTCCGTAGTGGGTCTCGTCCTGCTGGTGTACGGCATCATCGAGGGCGGCCAGTACGGCGACCTCACCCGGTCGGACGTGCTGTGGCCGATCGTCGGCGGACTCGTGGTGCTCGCCCTGTTCGTGCTGCACGAGAAGCGCAGCGACCATCCCTCCGTCGACATGGCGTACTTCCGCAACAAGGTCTTCTCGGCGGCGATCGGCGCCATCGCGCTGGTCTTCTTCGCCCTCATGGGCGTGACCTTCTTCTCCGTCTTCTACACCCAGAGCGTGCGGGGCTACACGCCCCTGCAGACGGGGCTGCTGCTGCTCCCGCTGGCCCTGGCGCAGCTGTTCTTCGCGCCGCGGGCCCGGCTGGTGGTGCACCGGTTCGGCACCCGGGCGGTGTGCACGGCCGGGCTGCTGACCGTCGCGGCGGCGCTGGCCGCCTTCACCGCGTTCGACGCGGACACGCCGATCTGGATCCTGGAGGCGGTGTTCTTCGCCATGGGCACCGGGATGGCGCACATCATGACCCCGGTGAGCGTCGTCGTGATGCAGGCCCTGCCGCGGGAGAAGGCCGGCTCGGCGTCCGCGCTCAGCAACACCTTCCGCCAGGTCGGCGGCGCCCTCGGTATCGCGGTCCTCGGCTCCGTGCTGTCGGCGGCGTACCGCTCGGCCGTCGAGGGCGAACTGCCGCCCGCCGCCCGGCACGAGGCGGCCGAGTCCATCGAGGCCACCCTCGCCTACGCGGCCCGGCTCGGCGCCCGGGGCGAGGAGCTGGTCGGCGCGGCGAACGACGCCTTCCTGCACGCCATGCACGTCACCGCGGTGTGCGGCGCGGGCGTGGCCCTGCTGGGCGCGGTGGTGGTGGCGCTCTTCCTGCCGGGCAAGGCGCCCGCACCGCCCCGGCGGGAGGGGGAGATCGAGCCGGCGATGGCGCCGGACGCCTGAGGGCGCACTCGGCGGGGGACCGGCCGAACACATCGCCGAGGCGGCGCCGGACGGGTCGCGGTCCCCGGCTGAGCGGGCCGGGCCGGACCGGCGACCGCCGCCGCGATGTGCGCATTTGGTCACAAGGCGCGCGCTCCCGCCGCCCGCCGGAACTCCCGACGCCGCCTCGTTCGTCCTCGCTCGCGTACGGCCGCCCCGGGAGGGCGGGAACGACGGCGATCATCCCCTAGGGTTCTGTGGCGCGGGGGACGGTGTGCACGGCAGTTTGTGAGGCGACGGGTATGGCGCAGGCGTACGTGACGGAGTCCGGCAGCGACGGCGCGGGGACGGGCCGCGAGGGCTCCCGGCTGCGGCGCCTGCTGAACGGCTGGCGCCGCGATCCCCGGATCTGGCGCCGCGGCATCCTGACCGCCCTCTGCGCGATCGCGCTGGCGCTGGTGATGGTGCTGCACGCGCAGATCCCCAACCGGTACGGCAACCTGGGCAGCCTCGTGGAGACGTTCCTGCCCTGGCTGGGCCTGGCCGTCCCGTTGCTGCTGGTCCTCGCGCTGCTCCGCAGGTCCGCGACCGCCCTGATCGCCGTGCTGCTGCCCACGGTCGTCTGGCTGAACATGTTCGGCTCACTGGTCACCGACAAGAGCGGCACCGGCGGCAGCGGCGACCTGACCGTCCTCACCCACAACGTCAACGCGGACAACACCGACCCCTCCAGCACCGGCCGTGACGTGGCCGCGTCCGGCGCCGACGTGGTGGCGCTGGAGGAGCTGACGGAGACGGCGGTCCCGGTGTACGAGAAGGCACTCGCGGCGGCGTACAAGTACCACGAGGTCGTCGGCACCGTCGGGCTGTGGAGCAAGTACCCGCTGGCCGACACCGAGGCCGTCGACATCAAGCTCGGCTGGGAGCGCGCCATGCGCTCGACGGTGACGACGCCCGAGGGGGAGGTCGCCGTGTACGTGGCGCACCTGCCCTCGGTGCGGGTGAAGCTGGAGGCCGGGTTCACCGCGCGGCAGCGCGACAAGAGCGCGACCGCCCTCGGCGAGGCCATCGCCGCCGACCCGATCGGCCGGGTCGTCCTGCTCGGCGACCTCAACGGCACCATGAACGACCGCGCCCTCAACTCGGTCACCGCGCAGATGCGCTCCACGCAGGGCGCGGCGGGCGACGGGTTCGGCTTCAGCTGGCCGGCGTCGTTCCCGATGGCCCGCATCGACCAGATCATGGTCAAGGGCGTCGAGCCGGTCGCCTCCTGGACGCTCCCGGAGACGGGCAGCGACCACCTGCCGATCGCGGCGCGGGTACGGCTGGACGGTTCCTGACGTCCCTGAGGGCCGCACCCACCCGCGTACGTCCGCACATACGATCGCAACCGGCGCGCAACCTGCTGGAATAGTCGGCCGGGCAGAGTTTGTTCCGTGCATGAACTTAAGCTGTACGGACCCTCCTGCTCGTGAAAGGCCCTGTTCCCATGCCTCTGGCCCTGCTCGCCCTGGCCGTGGGTGCCTTCGGTATCGGCACGACCGAATTCGTCATGATGGGTCTGCTGCCCGACGTCGCCGACGACCTGGGCATCTCCATCCCCTCCGCCGGACACCTGGTGTCCGCGTACGCGCTCGGCGTCGTGATCGGCGCCCCGCTGCTCGCCGCCGTGACCGCGAAGATGTCCCGCCGTACGGTGCTGATCGCGCTCATGGTGCTCTTCGTCGTCGGCAACGGGCTCTCCGCCCTCGCCCCCGACGAGCACTGGCTGCTCGCCGCCCGCCTGCTGAGCGGACTGCCGCACGGCGCCTTCTTCGGTGTCGGCGCCGTCGTCGCCACCGGCATGGTCGCGCCCGAGCGTCGGGCCCGCTCCGTCTCGCTGATGTTCCTCGGCCTGACCATCGCCAACGTCGTGGGCGTGCCCGCCGCCACCCTGATGGGCCAGCAGCTCGGCTGGCGCGCCACCTTCCTCGGGGTGAGCGCCATCGGACTGGTCGCCATCGCCTCCCTCGCCCTGCTCATCCCGCGCGACCGTGCTCAGGCGGTGCCCACCGGCGGCCTCCGCGGCGAGCTGGCCGCCCTGCGCTCCCTGCCCGTCTGGCTGGCCTTCGGGACGACCATCGCGGGCTTCGCCGCCCTCTTCGCCGCGTACAGCTACATCACGCCCATGCTCACCGACGCCGCCGGTTTCGCGGAGACCAGCGTCACGCTGCTGCTGGCCCTGTTCGGCGTGGGCGCCACGGCCGGCAACCTGCTGGGCGGCCGGCTCGCGGACCGCGCGATGCGCAGCACCCTGTTCGGCGGGCTCGCCGCCCTGGTCGTGGTGCTGGCGCTGTTCCCGCTGCTGATGCGCACCGAGGTGACGGCCGCGCTCGCGGTGCTGCTGCTCGGCGCGGCGGCCTTCACCACCAGCTCCCCGCTCCAGCTGATGGTCATGGAGAAGGCCTCGGCCGCCCCGTCCCTCGCCTCCTCCGCCAACCAGGCCGCCTTCAACCTCGCCAACGCGGGCGGCGCCTGGATCGGCGGGCTCACCCTGGCCGCGGGCTTCGGCGCCACCTCCCCGGCGGTCGCCGGCGCGGTGCTCGCCGTCGTGGGCCTGGGCGTCGCGGTGGTGGCGTACGCGGTGGACGTGCGGCGCGGGGACGCCGTACGGGCCGGCGGGGGCCGGCTGGTCGCGGCACACGTGCCGGAGAAGGAGACGGGGGAGAGGGCGGAGAGCGCGCGCCACTGACGGCCGCCCGCCGCCCCCGAGCGGGGGCTTCGGGCCGAGGTGTACAGCACTCGGACAAGTGCCTCGAACATCCGGCGCACGGCCCGCTTCGAAGCCGTGACGCGGGATACGCTCCCCCTGAGGGTCCTTGAGGGGAACGTCCGTGTCCGGCGGCCTCGAGCAGGCCGGCGCAGGGAGGCGGGTGGATCCGGTGGGTTCCAGCACGGGCATGGCCGCGGTGCTCGTCGGACTGTGCGCCCGCGACGGCACCGGACTCGTCGGCGGCGACCCGGTGCTGTGCGCCCGGGTCCTCGGCGTGGACGGGGTCGCCGTCTCCCTGCTCCCGGACGGCAAGGGCAGTGAGCCCGTGTGGGCCACTCCGGGGACCGGCCTGCGTCTGGAGGACCTGCAGTTCACGCTCGGCCAGGGGCCGGGCATCGACACGGTCGCCTCCGGTTCCCACACGCTGGAACCGGACCTGGACCGGGTGGACCCGGACCGGTGGCCGGCGCTGCTGCCCGAGCTGCGCACCCTGCGCGTCCGGGCGGTCTTCTGCTTCCCGCTGCTGATCGGCCGGGTCTGCCTGGGCGTACTGACCCTGCACCGCCGGGCGCCCGGCCCGCTGGACGACACGGAGATGGACGACGCGCTGATCCTGGTGGGCGCGCTCGTCTCGATGGTCCTGTCCAACTCCCCGGGTCAGGCCGACCTGGCGACGTCCGACGACCCGTCCGTGCTCTACCGGGCGGCGGTGCACCAGGCGACGGGGATGGTCAGCGTGCAGGCGGGCGTCCCCCTGCCACAGGCGTTGCTGCTGCTGCGAGCCCACGCCTACCGGTACGGCAGGCCGGTTCTGGACATCGCGGAGGACGTGGTGGCGAGGCGGGTGCATTTTCGAAACTCTGGAGCGGCTGGATCGGAGCCGGATCCGTCTGGCGGGAAGGGGAGATGATGGGTGCGGTCCAACAGGAGGGCGCGCTGCGGGCCTTCCTCGACACTGTTGACACGCTGGTCGAGGACTTCGATCTCATCGACGTACTGCACCGGCTCTGTGTCCGCAGTGTCGAGTTCCTCGATGTCGCGGCGGTCGGCATCATGCTGGCCGACCCGCACGACCAACTGCACATGCTGGCGACCTCGGAGGAGAGCGAGCGGATGCTCGCCCTGTTCGACGCGCAGAGCAAGCACGGCCCGTGCCAGGGCAGTTACCGCTCGGGGGAGCCGCGTCTGGACGTCGACCTGTCGTCCGACCACAAGTCCGGGGGGTACGCGGCGTTCGCCGAGCAGGCCCGGGGGATGGGCTTCGTACGGGCGCACTCGCTGCCGTTGCGGCTGCGGCAGCGGGCTGTCGGCGCGCTCGGCATGCTCAGTACCGCGCCGCGGCCGCTGGGCGAGCGGGACGTCCGGCTGGGGCAGACCCTCGCGGACGTGGCCACCATCGCCATACTGCAGCACCGCACCATCGAGCACCGCAACGTCGAACGCGCCCAGCTGCAGAACGCGCTGACCAGCCGGATCGCGATAGAGCAGGCCAAGGGAATCCTCGCCGAACGCTGGCAGATACAGGTCGACGAGTCGTTCCGGCTGATGCGCGCCTACGCCCGGAGCCACCACGCCCGCCTCGACGAGCTGTCCCGGCAGGTCATCGACGGGGACATCGACACGGACGGGATACGCGCGGCCGGCAAGCGCTGACCGGGGCGTGGCCGCCGGCGTCCCGGTCAGCGGAGGAACTGGGCCAGCACGTCCTCCGCCAGCGAGGGCAGCGTCCGCCCGGTCGCCAGGGCCCGGCCGCGGAGCCGCGCCAGCGCCTCGCCCACCGCGATGCCGAGGAGCTGTGCCATCACACCCGCGGCCTGGTGCGTGCGCTGCCAGTGGGTGCTCGCCGCGGAACCGGGCCGCCACAGCGGGACGGGGCCCTGGGTGAACAGCACCAGCGCCGCCGCGCGCACCGCCTCCGAGGCGGCCGACTCCGTCTCCTCGTCCGGTGGCCCCACAGCCCTCCGCAGCAGGTCCGCCGATCCCCACGACGTCCCGCCGTCCAGCAGCGGGAACGCGAAGACCGCGCCCACTCCCGTCAGCCGTTCCCGCGCCAGGATCCCGAACAGGGGCCACTCGGTGACCGTCGCGTGCAGGTCCTCGACGATGACCGGCCGGCCGTGCGCCGAGGCGTCGAGGCACGGCCCCTCCTCCACCTCGAACTGCAACTCCTCCAGACGTACGGCCTCCGCGCTCGTCGCGTGCAGGAGCTGCCGGTCCGGTGTGTGCGTCAGCAGCGAGAGGGTCACCCCGTCCACCGGCAGTCCCTCGCACAGCGCCTCGGCCACCCGCCGGGTGAGGTCCTCCGGGCCCTGGCCGCCGGACGCGGCCAGCAGCACCAGCTCCGCCGCGCGCGACACGTCAGCCATCGGGACTCCAGGTCGGGTGCCCGCCGGTACCGGGGGCACACCGGTGGCCGGGTCTCCCCGGCAGCAGCTTCCAAACCGCGGGCCGTACCGGGGCGGCTCAGGCCTGCTCGCGCCACCGGTTGGTGATGGGCAGGCGCCGGTCCTTGCCGAAGCCCTTGGCCGAGATCTTCGTGCCCGGCGGGTACTGGCGCCGCTTGTACTCGGCGGTGTCCACCATCCGCAGCGTCTTCGCCACCAGCTCGCGGTCGAACCCGGCCGCCACGATCGTGTCGAAGCCCTGGTCCCGGTCGACGTACCGCTCCAGGATCGCGTCGAGGACCGGGTAGTCCGGCAGCGAGTCCGTGTCCACCTGGCCGGGGCGCAGCTCGGCGCTCGGCGGCTTGGAGATGGAGTTCTCCGGGATCGGCGGGGTCTGCCCGCGCTCGGCGGCCGCCCGGTTGCGCCACTCGGCGAGCCGGAAGATCGACGTCTTGTACACGTCCTTGATCGGCCCGTACGCGCCCACCGAGTCGCCGTACAGCGTCGAGTACCCGACCGCCAGCTCCGACTTGTTGCCCGGCGCGAGCACGATGTGCCCCTCCTGGTTGGAGATCGCCATGAGCGTGGTGCCGCGCAGCCGGGACTGGAGGTTCTCCTCGGCGAGACCCGTCAGGCCGAGCGAACCCATGTACGCGTCGAACATCGGCTCGATCGCCACGGTGCGGTAGTTGAGCCCCGTACGGCGGGCGAGCTCCGCCGCGTCGTCCTTGGAGTGCTCCGAGGAGTACTTCGACGGCATCGAGACGCCGTACACGTTCTCCGCGCCCAGGGCGTCGCACGCGAGCGCCGCGACCAGCGCGGAGTCGATGCCGCCCGAGAGGCCGACGAGCACGGAGCGGAAACCGTTCTTCGCCGCGTACGCCCGCAGGCCCACGACCAGCGCCGAGTACACCTCCTCGTCGTCGTCCAGCCGGTCCGCGTACCCGCCGGACAGCTCCGGCTCGTAGGCGGGCAGCGGTTCCTCGGAGATCACCAGGCGGTCGATGCGCAGTCCGTCGTCGACGACCCCGGTGGGCGGCCCGTCCGCGGCGGCGGGCAGGTCCAGGTCCAGGACCACGCAGCCCTCCTCGAACTGCGGCGCCCGCGCGACCACCGCGCCGTCCTTGTCCACGACGATCGAGTCGCCGTCGAAGACCAGCTCGTCCTGCCCGCCCATCATGGCGAGGTAGGCGGTGGTGCAGCCCGCCTCCTGGGCGCGCTTGCGGACCAGCTCCAGGCGGGTGTCGTCCTTGTCGCGCTCGTACGGCGAGGCGTTGACCGACAGCAGCAGCCCGGCACCGGCGGAGCGGGCGGCCGGCACGCGCCCGCCGTCCTGCCAGAGGTCCTCGCAGATGGCGAGGGCCACGTCGATGCCGTGGACCCGTACGACGGGCATGGTGTCGCCCGGCACGAAGTAGCGGAACTCGTCGAACACGCCGTAGTTCGGCAGGTGGTGCTTGGCGAACTTCAGCGCCACCCGGCCGCGGTGCAGCACCGCGGCGGCGTTCTGCGGGGCGCCCGCGGGCTGGCCGTACTTCGGCTGGGCGGTGTCGGAGCAGTCGAGGTAGCCGACGACCACCGGCAGCTCACCGAAGCCCTCGTCGGCGAGGCGCGCCGCCAGGGCCGTCAGCGCCGTGCGCGAGGCCTCCACGAAGGACGAGCGCAGGGCCAGGTCCTCGACGGGATACCCGGTCAGCACCATCTCGGGGAACGCCACCAGGTGGGCCCCCTGCTCGGCGGAGTGCCGGGTCCAGCGGAGGACCGCCTCGGCGTTCCCGGCGAGATCGCCGACGGTCGAGTCGATCTGATTCAGGGCGAGGCGTAGTTGAGGCACCCGTCCAGTGTAATCGTCAGAGCGACGCAATGGGGCGCGGGGCGTTCCCGAGCAGCGCACCTGCCCTGCTCCCGCCCCACGCCCGCGCCGTCGTCCCTACGGACGGGCCTCCGCGCCCCGCTCCTCGAGCATGTCCGCCATCAGCTGGATCTCCGACTCCTGGCCCGTGACCATGACCTGCGCGAGCCGCTTCTCCGCGCCGACCGTGCACCGGGAGACGCAGCCTTCGGCCATGTGGACGCCGCCCTTGTGGTGGGCGGTCATCAGCTGCAGGAAGAAGACCTCGGCCTGCTTCCCGTTCAGCTCGCCGAGCTCCTTCATCTCCGTGTTGGTCGCCATGCCCGGCATCAGGGCACCGTCCTCGCCGGCCGGCGCGTTCCCCATGCCCATCCACGTCATGGGCGCGTCGGACGACACCTTCGGCAGCCCCCACAGGTCGAGCCAGCCCAGCATCATGCCGCGCTGGTTGGCCTGCGTCTGCGCGATGTCGTAGGCGAGCCGCCGCACGTCCTCGTCGTCCGTGCGGTCGCGCACGATGTACGACATCTCGACGGCCTGCTGGTGGTGGACCGACATGTCCCGGGCGAAGCCCGCGTCCGCGGAGTCCGCGGTGGGCGCCCCCGCGGCGGGCTCGTCACCGTCGGCGACCGCGTACGTGACCGCTCCGGCCGCGACGAGCACCGCCGCGGCCCCGGCGGCTATCCAACCGGCGTTCTGTCTCATGTTCCCCATGGTGTCAGGCCGTGTCGGAGACACCACTGGTGCAGGCGGCACCCGGCTCGGGGGTCTGCTCGCCCTGCACGTACGTCTCGAAGAACTTGTCGACGTCCGGGTCGTCGGCACCCGTCACCGTGCGCTGGTGGCCCCACGCGGACAGCATGACCGGGTCCTTCTGGTCCTCGACCGGGCTCATCAGGCTGTACGGCGTCTTCTTCACCTTCTCGGTGAGCGCCTTCACGTCGGCCTCGGACGCCTGGCTGTTGTACGTCACCCACACCGCGCCGTGCTCCAGGGAGTGCACCGCGTGCTCGTTCTTTATCGCGTCGGTGTAGACGTCGCCGTTGCAGTTCTGCCAGACCGGGTTGTGGTCGCCGCCGACCGGGGGCGTCGCCTGGTACTTCACCGTCTTGTCGACGTGGTTCTGGCTCAGCGTGCCTTCCCACTTCTTCACGCCGTCCTCGCCGGTGACGAACTTGCCCGACGTCCCCTTGTCCTCGCTCGCGGTGTCGCTGCCGCCGTCCGACTGCGAGCGGACCAGGAAGGTCCCGCCGACGACGAGACCGGCGACGATGACGACGCTCGCGCCGATCGTGAGGATGCGGGTACGACGCTCACGCGCCTGCTCGGCACGGCGCATCTCCTCTATGCGTGCCTTGCGCGCCGCGGAGTTGTTCTTGGCGGAACCCATGCTGAGTCCTTAAGGGGGCGTAGGGGGCGATGAGACGGGCGGGTCAGCTGATCGTAATGTCAACTGGGCCCGGATTTGCAGGGTGGGAGCAGGAACGGCCGAGCGGAACCGGCCAGCCGGCCACCGGCACCGGGCCCGCGGACGCCTGACGCGCACGGGTCCGGCACTACCCCGCGCACCGGTCGGACACCGGTCGCGCACTCGTCGCACATCGTTCGGGCACGTGCCGCATGAATATTTTGAACCGCGTCCGCGCATTCCCTACGCTGCGGGTATGCGGCTGCTGCGCTCCACCGACCTCGCCCTGCGCGTCCTGATGCGGCTCGCCGTGGTGGACGGGTCCACGCCGACGACCCGCGAGGTCGCGGCGGACATGCGGGTCCCCTACACGCACACCGCCAAGGTCGTCTCCGAACTCCAGCACATGGGCCTGGTGGCCGCCCGGCGCGGCAGGGGCGGCGGCCTCGCGCTCACCGAGGCCGGCCGTACGGCGTCGGTCGGCACGGTCGTGCGCGCCTTCGAGGGCGACGGCGACGTGGTCGACTGCGAGGGCGCGGAGACCTGCCCGCTGATCACCGGCTGTCGGCTGCGCGGCGCGCTGCGGCGGGCCCAGGAGGCGTTCTTCGCCTCGCTGGACCCGCTGACGGTGACGGACATGGTGGCCTCGCCGACCGGCCCGCTGCTGCTGGGCATCTCCGGCGCGCCGCCGCACGGGACGGGCCGGGACTAGCTTCGTTACTGGGCTACCGGGCCAGCCAGAGGTCCGGCCCGAACACCTCGTAGTGGATGTCGGCCGGGGCGACGCCCTTGCCGATCAGCTGGGCGCGGACCGCGCGCATGAAGGGCAGCGGACCGCACAGGTACGCGCGCGTGCCCGCCGGGACGTCCACCCCGGACAGGTCCACCAGCCCCGTGCGGTCGGCCGGGTGCCCGGGCTCCGGGTGCTCGTACCAGAAGTGCGTGGTGGCGTCCCCGAGCTTGGCCGCGTACGCCTCGTGGTCGGCGCGCAGGGCGTGCTCCGCGGGGGAGCGGTCGCCGTGCACGACGGTCACGGGGGCGGGGTGCCCGCTCAGCGCGAGCTGCTCCAGCATGGCGATCATCGGGGTCACACCGATGCCGGCCGAGGCGAGCAGCAGCGGCGCGTCCGTGTCCTGGTCGAGCACGAGATCGCCGTACGGGGCGGACAGCAGCAGCCGGTCGCCGACCCCCACGCGCGCGTGCAGGTGGTTGGACACCTCTCCGAGGGGACCGTCGCCCTCGCGCACCCGCTTCACGGCGATCCGGAACAGCTCCGTGCCGGGCGCGCCGACGAGGCTGTACTGACGGATCTGCCGGGCCCCGTCCGGGAGCGTGACCTGCACGGACACGTACTGTCCGGGCCGGTGGGCCGGGGCGGACCCACCATCGCCCGGACGCAACTCGAACACGACCACGTCGGCGGTCTCCTCGACCCGCCCGACGACCTCCCACTCGCGCGGGCCGACACGGTCGCCGCTCTCCTCGTACAACTCCTGCTCCAGCGACATCAGCGCGTTGGCGAGCAGCCAGTAGACCTCGTCCCAGGCGGCGGCGGCCTCGGGCGTGACGGCCTCGCCGAGGACCTCGGCGATGGCGGCGAAGAGGTGCTGCCGGACCACCTCGTACTGCTCGGGGGCGACGCCCAGCGAGGCGTGCTTGTGGGCGATGCGGCGCAGCATCGCGTCGGGCCGGTCGTCGGGGTGGTCGACGAGGTGCGTGGCGAAGGCGGCGATGGAGCCCGCGAGGGCCTGGCGCTGGGTCCCGGCGGCCTGGTTGCCGCGGTTGAACAGGTCGCGCAGCAGCGCGGGGCGGGCGTCGAACAGCCCGGAGTAGAAGCGCTCGGTGATCTCACCGATGGCGGCGCCCACGGCGGGCAGGGTGGCGCGCACGGTGGCGGCGGACTGTTCGGACAGCAAGACGTCTCCTCGGACTCGGTTGCTCCGTGACGGCTCGGCACGCTAGTGAAAGTCGAATCTGGGATGCAAATTAAAAGGAGGAAAATCGGAAAGTACGGAAAGTACGGAAAGCGCGGAGGAACCGCGCCGACCACCCGTTACCCGCCCGGGAGCGAGCAGGCAAGATGGACACCGAGGCGTACACCCGGCGTACCCGGGTTGTTCGAGCCGGGATCGCCGAGCCGATCAAGATGCGCAACGCGCATGAAATGGTGTTGTGGTGGGATGCTCAGGTGCCGGACCTCTCCCTTGAACGGGACAGGCGGTCTGACCAGCAAGGATGGGTGGAAGCTAGACATGGACAAGCAGCAGGAGTTCGTGCTCCGCACTCTTGAGGAGCGCGACATCCGGTTCGTACGCCTGTGGTTCACGGACGTGCTGGGCTTCCTCAAGTCCGTGGCCGTGGCCCCGGCCGAGCTGGAACAGGCCTTCGACGAGGGGATCGGCTTCGACGGCTCCGCCATCGAGGGCTTCGCCCGTGTCTACGAGTCCGACATGATCGCCAAGCCGGACCCGGCCACCTTCCAGGTCCTGCCCTGGCGCGCGGAGGCCCCGGGCACCGCCCGCATGTTCTGCGACATCCTGATGCCCGACGGCTCCCCGTCCTTCGCCGACCCGCGATATGTCCTGAAGCGAGCGCTCGCCAAGACCTCCGACCTCGGCTTCACCTTCTACACCCACCCCGAGATCGAGTTCTTCCTCCTCAAGGACAAGCCGGTCGACGGCTCCCGCCCCACCCCCGCCGACAACTCCGGCTACTTCGACCACACCCCCCACAACATCGGCATGGACTTCCGCCGCCAGGCGATCACCATGCTGGAGTCGATGGGCATCTCGGTCGAGTTCTCCCACCACGAGGGCGCCCCCGGCCAGCAGGAGATCGACCTCCGCTACGCCGACGCCCTCTCCACGGCCGACAACGTCATGACCTTCCGCCTGATCATGAAGCAGGTGGCCCTGGAGCAGAACATCCAGGCGACCTTCATGCCGAAGCCGTTCTCGGAGTACCCGGGCAGCGGCATGCACACCCACCTCTCCCTCTTCGAGGGCGACCGCAACGCGTTCTACGAGTCGGGCGCCGAGTACCAGCTCTCCAAGGTCGGCCGCTCCTTCATCGCGGGCCTGCTGAAGCACGCGGCGGAGATCTCCGCGGTGACGAACCAGTGGGTCAACTCCTACAAGCGCATCTGGGGCGGCTCGGAACGCACGGCCGGCGCCGGCGGCGAGGCCCCCTCGTACATCTGCTGGGGCCACAACAACCGCTCCGCCCTGGTCCGCGTCCCCATGTACAAGCCCGGCAAGACGGGCTCGGCCCGCGTGGAGGTCCGCTCCCTCGACGCCGGCGCCAACCCGTACCTCGCCTACGCCGTCCTCCTCGCCGCCGGCCTCAAGGGCATCGAAGAGGGCTACGAGCTCCCGCCCGGCGCCGAGGACGACGTCTGGGCCCTCTCCGACGCCGAACGCCGCGCCATGGGCATCGAACCCCTCCCCCAGAACCTCGGCGAGGCCCTCACCCTCATGGAGCGCAGCGACCTCGTCGCCGAGACCCTGGGTGAGCACGTCTTCGACTTCTTCCTGCGCAACAAGCGGCAGGAGTGGGAGGAGTACCGCTCCGAGGTCACCGCGTTCGAGCTGCGGAAGAACCTGCCGGTGCTGTAAGTGCAGGTCAGAGCGGCTGTACCGCTCGGATGACCAGCGGGGCCGACGGTGGCGAACCGTCGGCCCCGCGGCGTCTCATCGCTCCTGGGCCGTCTCTGGGCCGTCTGGCGCCGGAACGGTCCCCTCGTAGAGCCCGTCCACGGCTTTCCGGGCCCGAGCGTCGCTGCTCGGCATCAGGTGCGTGTACACCCGCAGCGTGAACCCCGGATCGTTGTGACCGAGGTAGTTGCTCAGCGCCTTGATGTTCTCGCCCGCGTCCAGCAGCACGGACGCGTAGAAGTGCCGCAGGGCGTGCATGCCGTGCTCGCGGGCGGCCTGGTGACGCTCGCCGGGCTTGGGCTCGGGGATGACGCCGGCCGCGACGAGCGCGGGCTTCCACGCGCGGGTGTTGAAGTCCGTCCGCCGGACCGCACCCGCGCCGTCGAGCCGACTGAACAGCAGCCGTTTTGTGACGGGGGGCCCGTCGGGCCGCAGCCACGGCAGGGTGACCGAGACCGGGGGGAACGTGTCCATGTGGTGCTTGAGGACCTGCGCGACACGGTCGGGCAACGGCACGTCGCGCTCTTTGTTCCGCTTCGGCGGGGCAAAGACGAGATGGCCCCTGGTCACTTTCACCTGACAGGCGACGTGCAGCCATCCCGAGTCGAATCCGATCTCATCGACGGGCAGCCCAAAGATTTCCCCTTGGCGGAGGCCGCACCCGCCCCCGAGATCGACGGCCGCGCGGAAGCGCTCCGGAAGTGCTGCCCGCACGGCAAAGGTGCGCTCAGCGCTCCACGGCACGATGCGCCCGACGCCGGCGGCTGGGGGACGGACGGATTGCGCGTGACACGGGTTCTTGGCGAGGTGGCCGTCATCGACAGCCGCGTTGAGGATGGTCGAGACGTTGTTGTAGATCACGCGCCGGTACGACGATGCGGGTACGGCCAGCTCGAGCTTGCTCAGCCAATCGCGGATGTGCTCCGGCTTGAACGAACCGAGAGGGCGCGGCCCGATGTAGGGAAGCGCATGCCCGCGGATCGCTGATTCGACCGACTCTCGGGTGGTCATGGCGGTGGTTTGCGTGGCCAACCACTTCTCGGCGTACTGCCGGAATGTCACGCGGCCAGCGGTGGGGTCGATGTATTGGCCGCGCGACATGTCGGCCTCGATCTGGGCGAGCCACTGATCAGCCAGTCGCTTCTTCCCCTCGGGGAAGGACTTGCTTTTCTCGGTACCGTCCGGCCCGATGTAGCGAGCGCGGTACCGCATGCCCGAACCGAAGCGGTCCGACCGTACGCGGCGAGTCTTGCCGTCGGCACCGACTTCGGTCTTGTACCAGCGGTCTTGGATGTGGCCTGCCATGCGGCGGCGGTCCTCTCTGGACAAGCAGCAGGGAGAGCCGCTGTGTGCGGCTCTCCCTGCTGCTTGGGTGGTTGTTCGGTTAGGCGGCGTCTCGGCCGGCGGTCTTGCGCTCGGTCACGTAGGCGTGCACGTCGGTGGGGTCGTAGCGGAGGTGCTTGCCGATGCGGAAGCCGGGCGGGCCGGTGCGCTTCTTACGCCACTGGTAGACGGTTTCCTTGGGCACCTCGAAGATTTCGGCGATGTCGTCCGGGGTGAGGTACCGATCGGGGAGACCGCCCCGAAGCGTGGCGCGGGGGTCAGGGTCCTTCAGCTGTGCCATAGGAACTCCAGGCGAGGAACATGCCGCGTGTGTCCGAGGTGGGAATTCCTGCGTCACCGCGTCATCTGCGTCATTCGCACGTCTGACCTGCGGTGACGAGTGACGCAGAGGTCCCGCGGGTGCGTCATCGGTGACGCAGGCTCTCGTCACCGGGTGACGCAGGTGACGCGGGGTGACGCAGCCACCGTCCGTCTGCGTCACCGCTCTCTGGGCAGGTCACGGCCGTTTACCGGCCGTGGGTGACGCAGGTGACGCAGCGTCTCTTTCCTTCGGACAAGAGAGGGGGGTGTCTGTTGCAGTGCGCGGCTCAGAGCGTGAATGGGGAGCCGCTTCGCGGCGCGACCCTCGCAGGGCGGCGCCGCCGCCGAACAACAAGAGGAGCACGCCATGCCGGGGTGCTCCTCTTGCTTGTACAGGCGGTGACGCCGGTCAGAACGCCGGTGCCTGCTCGTGCGGGGGCGCCAGGGCCGCGGGCCGGGTCATCTCGATGTAGCGGGCGGTCTTGGTGCGACCCCAGTCGATAAGGACGCCCCGGGCGGCGAGGGTGGGCTGAAGGCGCTTGAGGCGGTCCGAGAGCACCTTGCCGGTGGTCGGCCAGCCTTTGGGCAGGGGACGGCAGTCCTCGCCGCTGTAGAGGCCGGTGAGGTGGTGCAGCCACTCGGCGGACGTCATCCGCTGCTCGGTGCCCGGCTCGATGCCGGCGGCGTGCTTGAGCACGGTCTGTGCCAGGAGGTCGCCCTCGATGACGTCGTCGTTGAGGTCGTCCAGGCTGGCCCGGTAGGCGTTGAGAGCCCCGAGACCGGTGGCGGCGTCGAGCTGGGCGCACAGGTGGGCGAAGTCGGCCATGCGCAGGTCGGTGGGGATGTCCGCGTCCGCCGCGCGCACCTGCACGGTGAGGTCCAGGAGGGAGCCGAGGATAACGGGTAGCGCCTCCTCGTAGTCCGCCCACAGCTCCGCTTCGGTGCGCCGAGTGCGGGGGCGTTCCAGGCGCAGCGGGAGGAGGCGTTCGGCGAGGTCGGGGCGGATGACACCGACGTCGATACCGGTGAGCAGCAGCGGGCGGCGGTAGCGGGCGCGGACCACGTCGCCGTCGGTGTAGAGGGCGCGTTTGACGGTTTCCGCGCCGGTGACGATGCAGCACATCGCGTCGGAGAGGTCCGGGCCGAGGTGCGAGAGGTTGTCCAGGGCGGTGACCCATCCGGCGGCCACGGCCGCGATCAGGTTCTCTTCGTCCTTCGGGGCCCGGCGCAGGTCCCCGCTCATACCTTCGATGATCCGCACGAGCATCCGCCCGCCGGTGGACTTGCCCGCGCCCTGGGGGCCGGTGAGGAACGGGGCGGGGACGGGCACCGACGGCCCCAGGCAGCCGATGAGCCAGGCGATGGCCAGGCACTCGGTCTCGGCGTTGGCGAAGTTGCACAGCCGCAGCAGAAGATCGATGCCCTTGCCGTCGGTGTCCTTGACCGGCAGGGGCAGCTCCCCGGTGAGCTGGGTGCGCCGCCAGCACACCTCTCGTGGATCGGGGGTGCGGATGTCCCAGCCGGTGGGGTGGATGCGGACGGACTGTCCGTCGTCACGGCCCAGGTCCAGCCAGGTCGCGCCGTCGAGTCCGGGGGCGACGCGGATGTGCACGGGCTGTACGTCCTGGCTCAGCGCGAGTGCTTCGATCAAGTCGAGTGCCTCCTTCAGGGCGGTGCCGTTGAACACGCCCAGTCCGTCGTTGAACAGGCCGACCATGAGTTCCTGCCGGTGGCTTCCGGTGGTGCCCTGCGAGCGGATCGGACGGGCCACGGGGTGGCCGTTCTTCTGCGCGTACACGGTGCCGTCGGCGGTGCGGAAGTACCGGAAGTGGGCTTGCGCGTAGTCGGCGATGACGTCGCGGGCGGGAGTCTTGTCGTCGTCGGCCATGGTCACAGTCCCAACCGGGTGCGGGCGTTGGTCCACGCGTCGGTGCAGTGCCGCGGGGATTCGCCCTTGGCCTGCGCGGCGGTGAACAGGCGCGTGATGTGGACGTCGGTGAGGCAGCCGCACCGGCCGTGCGTCGACAGCACGGCGAGGAACGTGCGGTAGACCGTGGCGTGCACCGAGCTGCGGGCCTCGGTGATGCGCTGTTCGGCCATGGCGATGCCGCGTTCCAGGTAGGCGGGCGTGCGGTGGCGGCACTCCCCGTTCGCGGCCCGTGTGGGCACGGCGATGGCCTGCGGCGTCGGCCGGATCCCGGACGGTTCCGTCACGGTCAGCGCGCGAACGGCATGCGGCAGGGTGGTCATACGGCCGGTGCCGGCACCCCGCCAGCGGACGTACGACATGGACGACTTGACGTCGACGCCGGGGCGGACCGCGTTGCGCGAGGTCATGGTGCCCCGGTAGATCCAGTGCTCACCGCGCGTCGTCGGCACGATCCGCGTAGTGGGCAGCTGCTCGCGGGCCCAGGCGACGGCCGCCGCGTTGTCGAGGTCTACGACGGTGAGCCCGGCGCCGCCGGGGTGGTAGGCCACGGCCACAGCCTCACGCCATGCGGGCGCCCACGCGGGGGAGCCGATGACCGCCGGGTTGGTGGTGGCGGCGGCCCACGCGTGGCAGACGCCGGGGCACCGGCACGGTCCGGCGGTCTTCATGGTCGGGCGTCCGCCGCAGGCGTTGTCCGCGCAGGCGGGACAGTTGCCGAACGGCAGCTTGCCGCGCCGCAGCGGCAGGACGGGCAGTCCAGCGGCAGCCTGCTGCAGCGCCACTCGCCGGACGTGGCTGAGTTGGGTCATGCTGGAGGGCTCCAGTTCCTCGTAGGGGTGCTGGCGAGCAAGGGCGGCCCCGGTTCTTTGGCGAGAGGGGGCCGCCCTTGGGTTGTTTTCAGGGGGTGGGGATGGCGTTTACAACGGCGGTGGTGAGGTCGTTGATGGGTTCGGAGGCGCCGGTGGAGGCGAGGAAGAAGCCGAACATCACGGCGGTGAACGCGGCACCGGCACTGAGGCTGTGGTTGCGCAGCAGGAAGAAGAGGACGAGTCCGAAAAGGAAGACGAGCGAGACGGTCACAGCCATGGGGGCTCCCGGTCGGGGTTGCGGTGATGGAAGTGGGGTCGGGTGCCGGCGCGGTGGACGTCGCGGCCGGTGCTGAGGAGGCGGCGGCCGGTGCGGAGCAGGTAGCGGTGTCCGTGGCAGCGGCGGCACAGCTTGACCGTGCGGCGGGCGGGCCGGACGCCGGTCCCGGAGCACGTGCGGCACCGGGCGAACGGCTGCACAGCGCACAACGCTGCGTAACCAGCAAGGAGGAGCAGGAGGGCGAGGCTAGCGAGAGCCACGGGGGCTCACTTCCCTTCTCAGGGCGGTTTCGGGATGTTTCCGCAGGCAGGCCGCTAGACGCTAGTGCGCTGGCCAGCGGCCACATGGGGCGCTAGTAGGGCTGCTAGACCTAGCGGTGGCGGCCGCTAGGTCTAGCACTCGTGCTGGGGTCAGGCGGCGGCTCGATCGGCGTTACGGCGGGTGATGGCGGCGGTGATGTCGGCGCGCTTGATGCCGCGCCGGTTGGCGCCGTCCCCGTCGTCGGTGGTGCCCCACACCTGGCCCGGCTTGATGCCCCAGGGTTTGAGCGCGGCGGTGACGTTCTCCCCCGCCCATCCGGCGTAGGTGTCGGGGTGGGCCGCGGTGAGGCGGGCGGCGATGCGCTCGCACCACACGGCCTTCTCGTCGTCGGCGATGACGTCCAGGACGTCGGCGAGGATGTCCGACCCGGTCCCGGTGTTCTCCGGGCCCTTGCCGACCGCATGGCCGGTGACGTTGCCGTACTCCTCGCGCGCCTGCCGGGCGCGGGACACGATGCGTTCGGCAGCGACGGCGTCGACGAACGCGGAGGCGACGATGCGGGGGTCGTCGCCCTCGCCGGCCATCCAGCAGATGCCGCGGTCGGAGCGGGAGAACATGGTGGCCCGGTAGCCGGACTTGTACATCGAGGTGCCCAGCACCATGTCGTTGGCGGGTTGCCCCATCACCTTCAGGCAGAACCGGAGCACGGCGTTGGCGGAGATGCCGGTAGGCAGCGATTTGGCGTCGGGGCGCTGGGTGCCGAACATGGCCACGATGCCGAGCGCCGGACCGCGCTTGGTGAGGTCGGTGCAGATGGCCTCGATCTCCTTGCCGTGCTCCTCGTGCTCGAAGGGCACCTGGCACTCGTCGAACCCGGCCACGATCGGATGCAGCCCCAGACTCTTGTCACTCGCCAGCTCGGGCGTGACCTTCGATTCCGGGCAGCGGGAGCGGGGCAGCGACTTGATGACCTTGGCCCGGCGGCGCAGTTCCTCCTTCAGCTCCCGCAGCGACTGGACGACGTAGTCGATGTCGTCGTCCTCCTCGCCGGCGCGGTAGCGGTGGCAGACCGGCTCCAGCGCGCCGAAGTCGCCGGTGCCCTTGAAGTCGAACGCGTAGACCTGCGCGCGCGGGTCGAGAGCGGCGATGAGCAGCAGCAGCCGCATCAGGAACGTCTTGCCCATACGCGGGATCGAGCCGACCACGACCGAGGCGAACATGAGGGTGACGGCGACGTCACGCATGCGCTGGTCGTTGCCGAAGACGACCGGCTTGAACAGGTCCACCGTCCCGGTCTTGGCCAGCGGCCAGGCGGGCTTGGTGGTCTCGTTCATCGGCTTGTCCCCCACCCACAGCACCAGGCGTCCTTCGTGCTGTTCGGGGTCGGGGGCGGGCCAGACGCAGCCGGTCTTGCGGCGCAGGCCGGAGGCGAGCGGCTTGCGGGCCTCCATGATGTCCTCCGGCGTCACCCCGTACGGGAGATCGAGGTCGGCGCGGTAGCCGGGCCCGTCCCGGACGATCTCGGAGACGAACCGCAGGCCGTTCATGTCCCCGCCCTTCTTGATCGCGGCCGTGATCTTTGCGTTGCCGATCGAGTCCAGGCCGCGCAGCACGATGGAGCCGGTGAGCTTCTGCACCTCGGTCTTCAGCACCGCCGGGCCGACGACCGGGGCGTCCGGCTGCTGTCCGCCCAGGCCGAGCAGCAGCACGCCGCCGGTGGCGAACGCGTAGAGGTAGGCGGGGGCGAGGACGTAGAGGTAGAGGGCGAAGCCGACGCCGAACACGGTGGCGACCAGGGTGACCAGGCCGCGCAGCCGGATACGTCCGGCCCGCAGGCGGGACAGGCGCATGTACTCCTCCACGTCCTCGGTGCGGACCGCGAACGCGCGCAGGGGTGCGGCTTCGCGGTCCCACACCCACCGGTTCGTCGCGGCCACGAACCGGCACGTCCCCCGCGGGGACATGAGGGCGAGGCGTCCGGCGTACACGGGGATGCGCACCCCGTGGTAGAGGGCGGCGTAGCCGACGTTCGCACTGGTGTGGCGGGCGGTGGCGGTGAGGTCGCGCCGGTTGGTCAGCCAGGAGGCGAGGACCGGCTTGCGCTTCTCGATCCGCACCTTCGGATCCGGCAGCGCCGGATTGTCGACCGCCACCGGCGCGGCGACCGGGGCGTCATCGTCGGGGGTCATGTCAGGCACGGGGCGCAGGTGCGGGCCCGTCGCGTGCTCCGTCATGCTGGGTACTCCCTGCTGCTCAGATGGGTGGTGAAGGGGCCCGGGGGCGGCCTTGTTTCCTTGGCCGGGACGACCGCCCCCGGGGCGTGGCTACTTGCCGTTCCTGGCGCGCTCGGCGCGCTTACGGGCCTGCTCCTCGATCCGCTCGACCTTCCGCTGAAGGTCGCTCTGATCGATCCGCCCGCCGCTCTGGCGGTCGTCGGCGAGCCCGCGCTTGGCCATCCGGGCGACGTACCAGGCGACCCTGGCCTTCTCGCCCGCGGTCAGGCTGAGGCGCTCACTGCTGCTGCTCACGGCTGTCTCCCGCTTCCGGGCCGGACTGTCCGGCTCCCGACGGCCCCGAACCCGGGTGAGGGTTCGGGGCCGCGGGGAACCGTCAGCGCCGGCGGCGGGCGCGGCGGACGGTGTCGGCGGCGCGCTTGCCGTCCTCACCCCCGACCGACCGGACCACCGTCACGACACCCCATGCGCACGCGGCGGCGATGAGGGCGAGGAGGGCGAGGTTGGCGGCCATCGCGGTGAGTACCCCGACCAGCAGCGGCCCGAAGTACACCCCGGCGGCCACCGCACCGGCCCCGACCCCGGTACCGAGCGCCACGCGCTGCACGGTGCGGTCCGGCGGCGCCTGGTGCACGTGCTGGTGAACGACCTGCGGCCCGCCGTACGGCGGCGCGGCCGGTCGGTGGTCGGCGGTGTAGGTGTACGTGCCGTCCGGGAGCTGGACGACCCGGGGCACATCAGGCAGCGATTCCATCGCAGACTCCTTCGGGGTAGGCGCACGGCACGCAGGTGCCGAGCGAGGTGGGGATGACGTAGCCCGCATCGGCGTGGCACTGCGGGCAGGTGCGGCGGGCGCGGTTGGCCTTGGCCAGGGCCGCCCGCCGCGCGTCGGTCATGGGGCGGACCGGCTTGGCCAGGTCGACCCGGTACAGGTAGGCGACCAGCGGCGGCCGTCGGCGGCGCGGCCGTTCGAGCTGCGCGGCCACGTCCTGCCCGCCGGGCCGCAGACCGCGAGCGCGGAGTTGGCGGCGGGTGGCGTAGCCGTCCGGGGCGAGCCGCCACCGGTACACCGGCAGCGCGCCCATTACGCCACGCGCTTCCACGCCGCCCGCAGGCGGACCTCGGAGGCGGAGTGACCGGCCGCGCGGAACCGGGCGGCCATCTCCCGGTACGACAGGGCGGGCGTCTGGCTGTGCCGGATGTGGTCGACCAGCGCGTCAAGCTCCGCATCGGTGAGGACGGGCGCCGCCTCCAACGCGGGGACACTGACCGGCTCGGTGGGGCCCCACACCGGGAGTTCCCAGCGGGGTGTGACGCCGGGTGTGACGGGGGTCGTCACGCTGGTCAGCGCCCTGCCGGTGTCCTCCCCGTCCCGCGCCGTCGCCAGCGTCGACCAGGCCCTAGAGAGGGTGGCGGCGGTCTTGGCCTGGACGCGTGCGACGCGCGCACCGGCCTGCGTCACGGCCGTCAGCCGCGTCTCCTCCGTGGCCGCTTCGGCACGCAGCCGGGCGCGGGCCACGGCCGCCTCATCCCGCGCCTCCTGCTGGATGCCCCGGATCGAGTCGAGCGCGGACGGGGTGAGCGCGGTCCGCTCCCACATGCCATGCACCAGCCACAGCGCCTTGGCCGCGATCGGCAGCCACGCGACCGCGAGCCACGCGCCGGCGGAGTGGTCGGCGGTGACCGCGTGGGCGACCAGGACGCCGGTCGCGATGAGGCCGAAGGACCAGCCGACGGCGGTCACGGCGTTGCTGTGGTCGCCCTGCGCGGCGAGGCGGCGTTCGTAGGCGAGGGTGGCCAGCCATCCGCCGTCGATACCCAAGCCGACGACCAGGGCGACCGGCCACGGCATCACGGTGCCCAGCCACATGACGACCACGGCCAGGGTGAGGACCATGGACACGGCCGTCATTGCGACGGCCGGAAGTGCGGTCTTTGCCTTCACAGCACACCCCCCATCCGCCCGGCACGGTCGGCGTACGCGGTCAGCACGATCTCCGCACCGGCAAACTCGCCTTCGGCCGCGAGGACGCGGGTGCGGCCCTCGCTCTGCGTGCGGTAGTCGACCGCGTCCACCGCGATCCCCAGCGCGGTGCGCCACTGCTCGAACGCCGCCAGGCTCTCGCACGAGGTGTCGTGGAAGGACAGCCGCAGCCGCTCCGGGAAGATGGGGGAGACGTCCACGGCGGGGGCGGGCAGGTGCGGGAAGTCCACGGCCAGCAGCCGCAACACCCGCAGCGGCACCGCAAGATTCTCCAACGTCACAGCGCACCCCCCACCGTGATCAGCGCGGCGAGGATGAGCAGCGCCCCGCCCGCGCAGGTGAGGTCGACCGCGCGGCGCAGGCAGGTGAACTTGACCACCGCGAGCCGCGACAGACCCGCGATATCGGCGGCCAGGTCCCCGCCGATGGCGTCGTGGATTTCCTCGGCGGTGAGCGTGGCCCACAGCGGGAAGCCGTGCCGGCCGCGCAGGTTTGGGCGGGTCGAGCGCAGTAGCATCCCGGCCGCGCCGACCAGCAGCGCCATACCGAGACCGCCCGCCACCATGGCGGGCAGCGTCAGGGGCGCGTCCTTGGCGACCGTCCACGTGCCAGCGAGGACCGCGCCGACGAACGCCAGCAGCAGGCCGGTCTTGGTGTCGGTCCGCGTGATCTCCGTCTTCACCTCGGCGTGCGCGGTCATCAGGTTCCGGTTCTGGTCGGTGGCGCTCACGCGGCACCCCCCGTCAGGCCCGTGGCGGCGGTGCGGTTGACCAGGGCGACGCGGGCGGCCAGCGCCCGGTGCCGGGCCCGGCGGATACGCCGCTCGTCCAGCTCGGACGGGACGCGGTCCAGGGTGGCGATGTGCGCGTCCAACAGGTCGACGTCCGCGAGGATCACGGGCATCTCCCGCTCGATTGCGTCCAGCTCAGCGGCCGTCGGCTCGATGTAGTCGGCGAACGCGGTAACAGCGTCCTGAACAGTGACGATGTGTTCCATTGGGTCGTGTTCCTCTCGAAGGGTGAACGGCCCGAACAGCGCCCCCGGTGTTCCAGCACCGGGGGCGCGCCGTTGAAGTCGGAACATCCGGCTCCCCTCACGCTGCTCGTGCGAGACGAGCAGCGGAGGCAACCGGCCGCAGCGAAGCGCTGCGCAGAGGTTGAAGATGTGTCGCTGTCTCCTTGGGGAACACGGGCTCCCGTTGCAGGCGTATGGAGACGTGACCTTTCGGTCTAAGCCCTCCGGACTGCCAAGGGGTCCGGGTCCCTCGCCCCCGCGTACGCGGGGCCTCATGACCCCCGAAGGGGCCCTTTAAGTGCAGGCAAAACAGGGCAGAAAGCACTACAGGACTTCCTGTCCTCAACTCCTCCTTAGGAGCTGTCACGACTATGACGGACCGTCGTTGAGTCGTCAACTCCTCTTGAGGACCTATCCTGTGAATGCACCCCAACCAAGGGACGGTGGAAACCGAATGGCCAAGGCGTATGAGCGCATCGCTGACGACCTCAGGCAGCGCATCCGCGCAGGTGAGTGGGGTCCGGGCGAGCGTCTGCCGGCCGAGACCAAGCTTGTGGAGGACTTCCGCAAGAGCCTGCCGACCGTGCGCCAGGCGCTCGGCGTGTTGCAGGCAGAAGGACTGATCGAGAAGCAGCACGGCCGCGGCAACGTGGTCCGCAAGGCTCGCCGTCCCGTAGCGAGGACCAACGAGCGCCACCAGTGGGAGAAAGACCGTGCCCGGCAGACGCTCGAAGAGCGGAAGCAGACGGGGGCCACCGAGCGAGACACGGGTCTGACCATCTCTGACCTGGTCTTCAGTGCCGAGTTCGCAGAGATCCAAGCAGATGAGGACTTGGCCGAAGCCTTCGGCGTGCCGGTCGGCACACGTCTCCTCGAACGCGTCTACCGCACTCGGTACCGCGAAGAGGACTCGCCGTTCAACATCAGCCGGTCCCGGTTGATCTACGAGACGGCGGCGGCCAACCCGGACCTACTCGACCCCGGCAAAGAGCCGTGGCCCGGCGGTACTCACAATCAGCTCCATACCGTGGGCATCGAGGTGGACCGTGTCGTCGAGCGTGTGACAGCCCGCCCCCCGACGTTTGAGGAAGGCGAAGAGCTGGAACTGACCGCGGGGGTCGCCGTCATGGTTCTGCGGAAGACGAGTATCGACACGGACGGCCGTGTCGTGGAGGTGGCCGACGTGACGCTGCCAGGAGATCGCACCGTGCTGGAGTTCACCACTCCTTTGGCCAGGTGGTGACGCATGACCGAGACCATCACCGTCATCACGGCCGTGCACGCACCCGGCGCTGAGTACCTGCCGGACGCGTACAAGTCACTCACCGAGCAGGAGATGCCGGCCGGTTGGGAGTGGCAGTGGGTCATCCAGGAGGACGGCGAGACGGACGCCGTCGCTCCCTACGTGCCCGATGACGAACGAGTGAGCTTCGGGCAGGGGCGCGCCGGCCGAGCGGCCATGGCGCGAACGGTAGGTCTGGCGCGTGCTCGCGGTCGGTACGTCAAGGTGCTCGATGCCGACGACATGCTCACACCGGGCACCCTCGCACGCGACATCGCTGCCCTCTCACACGTCGAAATCGGATGGACCACGTCCCGTGTCCTCGACCTCTTGCCGGACGGTTCGACGGTGGGCTTCGACCAGGACCCACCGGCCGGCCCCATCGAGCGTGGAGCCGTCCTCGAACACTGGAAAGCACACGACTACCGCGCCCAGGTCCATCCCGCCACGCTGTGCGTGCGGAAAGACCTCCTCATGGCCATCGGCGGATGGATGGCGCTCCCGGCCTCGGAGGACACCGGGCTTCTGCTCGCGCTCAATGCTGTCGCCCGCGGATGGTTCAACGCGGAAACGGGGCTCCTCTACAGGAAATGGCCGGGACAGGTGACCAGCCAGGCAGCACACGTGCATGAGGGCGAGCGGTCCGCTCGCATGGCAGTCATCGGTGCACGTGCGGAGATCCTGGCGGAATGCACGGGATGGCGCTTCGAGGGCGAGTGATCAGTCGCCCGACTGCGGACGGGCGGGTGGGAGCACGAGACCTCGCGCACTGTGCTCCTCCGCCTGGAAGGCGCCGCGGACTCCTAGGTCGTTCCTCGCGGCCTCATGGAACTTGTTGATCGCCTGGAACACCGTCCGGTGCAGCGCACGCCACTCCTCCAGTGTGCCGTCTGTCAGGCCCCGCGCTCGCCAGTCGATCGCGTGGACCGCGTCACCGAGTTCGTGCGCAGCCCCAACGACACCATCCTCAGCAAGCAGCATCACCCGCTCGAACGCACGGCCACGGTGGACCACCGTATCCGCCAGCACAAGCGCCAGCTCCTGCTCGGTCTTCTCCTCGACCCGCATCCCATGGCGTACCTCGTAGAGCGCTACGGACGCGTAGATAGAGGTGCGGACGCGGTCGACGTACTCGGCGTACGCATCGAGCTTCCGCTCATCCCACCGTGTCAGCATCGTGTACTGCGTCCGCTGACGCTCCATCCGATGATTGGTGAAGTGCGTCGCCAGCCCGCCCAACAGCACAGCAGCGATCGTGACGAGCTGCCCCAAGACATCCACGGGCCTTACCCCCCTACCTCTGACCCAGCGAGGATCATAGGGGCTCGTGTGTTCTGTGGGCCATGCGTCGTCGATGAGCACCCTGTGACCATGGAACAGGGTGCCGCTGCGGTACAACCTCCCCCACGCCTATCAAGGCTCGCTTCGTTCGCGGCCGACCGACCTCAGTCGCGAGCGCCGACTATCCTCTGCCTGGGGCTCATGGCCCGGTGACACAGGGAAGGCCCGCGAGGAACCGCCGCCGCGGTCCGGCCTTGGAGGGAAGACGCTTTAACCGCCGTAGGACCTCAAAGCACAGGAGCGCGAAACGCCCCCATTCAAACCACCAGACCCGGGCTAAAGTCGAGATCGATCAAAGATCGAGGGGCCGCGCACGCGCGGCGGCGTCCGTGCGTCGCCACCACTCAGCGGCCAGAAACCCAGCACCGTGCCATGGGGCAGGGGATTGCCGCAAGGCAGGCCACAGACGCTTTGTGTTACCAAAAAGGCCGGATCGCGGCGACGGTTCCCCTCGGGCTACCTCGCTACCGTGGTCGAGGCCCCGTGGCTGGGGCGGTCACCTCGCGACTATAGCCAGCCACTTCGGCGAGCCTCGAAGATTATGGCGCACATCGGGCACTAATGGGCAGGTCCACATGCCTGCCCGATCAGCAGGCCAGCGTAAGGGGCCATGATCAATCGCGCCAAAGCAGCCTCCGGCCAGAGTCGCTACGCCGACCTACGTTGACTACCGTGGAAGCGGGCATCTCGGTTCGTATACTTAGCGGAACAGGTAAGGGGGAAAGCTTGAATAAGCAAATGGGTAAAAGAATCGCCGCCGCGATCTTCCTACTTCTCGCGACATCGGCATGGATTGCACTGTTGCTTTGGGGCCCATGGATTGTAGATGGTGACAGGCTTCGCACTCTGACACCTGGCGCAGGGGCGGCTGTGAACGGCTTCAGGACCGCTGTAGCGGCAATCGGCGTTGGGGCGGCAGCACTCGTAGGAATCCTTTTCACTTATCAGAATTACCAACTAAGCCGCTCGGCTCAGTACACAGAGCGCTTCGCCAAGGCGATTGAGATGCTTGCCGACGAGAGTGAAGCTCGACAGCTTGGCGGGATATATGCACTAGAGCGAATCATGAAGGATTCAGCCTATGATAGGCCTGCTATCGTCGAGACTCTAGCGAGCTTTGTCCGCAGCAAGTCGCCCGCTCCGGAACTGCCGGACGGGGACAGCGGTTACATCGAAGGCCGTAAGAGCCCTGTGCCGGAAGCGGCACGAGCCGCTTTCGATGTGCTTGCTCGCCGCAGTGTTAATCACAGCGATCCAGTGATCGACCTACAGCGCTGTGACCTTAGGATGATCGAACACGAAGAAGCGAATCTGAATCACGTTAACCTCTCAGAGTCGCACCTTGGACAGGCGTTTCTTCCTGGCGCTAAAATGAGGGACGCATATCTTATGCGAACGAAGCTTACGGATACATACCTTGAGTATTCCGACTTGAGTCGCTCCAAGTTTCCTGAAGCTGAGATCGATGGCGTCAGGCTTTCCGGCGCGGTATTGGACGGCGCCAATTTCGCCATTGCGCACGGAATGACCGAAGATGCAGTCTCGGAAGTCAAATCCTGCGAGCAGACAATCTTCCCGTGGACTGATCTTTCAGGTATCAGTGTAGAATAGATGTCAAGCACCTAGGGCTGTCCCGCAACGGCGCCGAGTACGGGACTAGCTCACAGATCGCAGGAACTCTGCTGTGCGAATCACGGAGGATAGCGCCTGCGGTACAGCACGGACGTATAGCAACCGTAGAAACCTCAGGTGGCCATCCTCGGCCGCTAAGCACCCCGTGACCAGGTCGAGAGACTTCAGCAATCTCACTGCCCGTAGTTCGCATCGAGGGCGCGGCGAGTACTCAACTGCGTGACAACGCCAGTGAACAGCGGTGAACGAGCGCGGACGTCTGCGGACTGTCGCAGCAGGTGACAGGCACAACTGCCCAAGCTCAGACGTCTGCCTACGTTGCTTCGGGACGAAGCGGTCGCCGGGCCGTCTGTGGGCCGTCGGAGGAGGACTTGCAGCGGCCAACAACGACCAACGACGGCCGCTTGGTCAGCGGTCGTGCCTGCAGATGAGCCGATCGCATGAGGTCGCTTCCGGGCCGCAACACTTCCTCCGCAACAAGCGGCAGGAGTGGGAGGAGTACCGCTCCGAGGTGACCGCGTTCGAGCTGCGGAAGAACCTGCCGGTGCTGTAGGGGCGGATCGCCTCTCTTGATCGGGCTCGGGCGGCAACGGGGCTGACGGT
>NZ_JAVRHI010000279.1:0-11887 GCF_034105845.1 Streptomyces sp. CRN 30
GGCGGCCGCGGCCGCCGCAAGAACGGTTCTGCGGGACAACTGCGAAGCTTTGCTCATGGGTGGGTTACCCCCAGTGTTCCGGCGGAAGGCGCGGTTCGGGCGACGGCTGTGCGCCAACTATGGAGGGTCGGGCCCGACTTCTGCCAGCACCCCGCGCACGGCCACGCCTCCCAATATTGGTCCTCACCACTGGCGCGACCCGCGGCCTCGGGGCGGCGCCGGGCGGCCCCCGCAGTAGAGTCGCGAGCGCACCGACCTCCACAGCCCTCCGGGAACCGCCATCGACCAGCTCGCCACCCGACTGCGCCGCCTGCCGCCCTCCTGCGGCCCGGTCCGTCTGATCGGCGTCGACGGACACGCGGGCTCGGGCAAGACCACCTTCGCCGGACTGCTGTCCGCCGCGCTCGGCGGCGCGCCCCTGCTCCACCTCGACGACATCGCCACCCACGAGCGGCTCTTCGACTGGACCGGACGGCTGCTGACCCAGGTGGTCGAACCGTTCGGCCGCGGCGAGAGCGCGCGCTACCTCCCGTACGACTGGGACGCGCGCGGCTTCGGCCCCGCGCGGACGCTGCCCCCGGCGCCCGTGGTGCTCGTCGAGGGGGTCGGCGCGGGGCGGCGCGCGCTCCGGCCGCATCTGGCGCGGCTGCTGTGGATGGAGCTGCCGGCGGGTGAGGCCTGGGCGCGGGGGCGCGCACGCGACGGTGAGGCGCAGCGGGACTTCTGGGCGGGCTGGGTCCCCGCCGAGCGCCGGCACTTCGCCGAGGACCCCTCCCGGCCGTTCGCCGATCACCTGGTACGGCAGTTCCCCGACGGGTACGAGGTGCTCGCGGGACCGGGCGGGACTCCTGATGACCCCCTCTTCCTCACGCACCGTGACGGTCCGTCCGCAGTGTGCTGAACTCGTGAAGACCCTTGCGCCGGAACTTCCTCCAGTGCTCCGACTCGGCTTGACCGGGGGGCCGTACAGGACTTACGTTCTCAATGTGCGGACTTTCGAGCCCGCCGCGGACGCGAAGCCCCCGGTTGTTCCCCCGTGATCGGGGGCTTCGTTCTGCCCTCGATCCCCCTTCATGACGCCCTCCAGGGCGCGTTCCGTTCACGCTCGGTCACCGGGCGCAGTGCGCACCGTCCGCTCCCACCTCGCAAGACGGGCCGTGCGGCACCCTTCGATGGGCGACTGCCCCGCAGGTACGATGCCCTCGGTGCGACCTTCGGACGGCGGCTCGTACGCACCGCAGCAACTCCCGTCCGCGGCACAGCGGTTCGACGAGGGCTGCCGACGGCACTGCTGCACGGCAGTCGATGGCATACCGACGGGGGCACGGTTTGTGGGGGACGTGATGGACTTCGGCACGCGGGGCCCCGAGGCTCCCGCCGACCTCGCCTGGGTGCGAGGCGTGGACGCCTACACCATGGGTGCCTATCCGCAGGCGGAGGAGGAGTTCCGCACCGCGGTGCGGATGGATCCGGGGATGGCCGACGGCTGGCTCGGGCTGCACGCGCTGCGGGTGGACACCACCACCGCGCTGCTCAGGATGTTCCGGCACCGGGAGCGGTTCGGCGAACAGCGCGCCCGGCACCGGCGCACCCTCAACTCCTGGTACTGGCTCGGCTGGTGGGTGCAGCCGGTCCTGGAGAGCCCGCGCGACCTGCTGCTGGCGCACGCCTCGCACTGGCTGGACGGCCGGCACGTCCCCGAGCTGGACCGGGCGCTCGCGGGCCTTCCTCCCGTCGACACCGACCCCCAGGTCCGTTTCCTGCACGCCTGCCGCGCCTACCTCGTCAAGGACTGGGAGCAGCTGACCCGGCACACCGACCCGCTGATCGACGATTCCCTGCTGGGCATCGAGGCCGGGCTGTTCGGCGGCATGGCGCGGGTCCGGCTGGAGATGTACGGGCAGGCCGAACCGTTGCTGTCGGCCGCCCTGATGCGCTGCCGCAGCGAGCAGCCGCAGCGCAAGGAGCTGCGGTACTGGCTGGCCCGGGCGCACGAGGGCACCGGCCGGTCCGCGGCGGCGCTGCCCCTGTACCGAGCCGTGCACCGGGTCGACCCGGCCTTCATGGACACCTCCGCCCGGCTCGCGGCGATCGGTGAGGGGGACGGGTACGACGAGGCGGCCGACCTCGCGGCGATCGCGCTCGGCGGGGGCGGGCCGGACCTCCTGGACGGGCCGGACGGTGTCGATCCGCTCTTCGGGGTCGAGGAGCGGGGCCTGAAGACGGCACCTGATTTCCCGCCGCCGGGCGGTCTGCCGCCGGAGACGGGCGACACCGTGGTGCGCGAGAAGGCCGCCGTCACGCCGGTGCACCCGCTGCCCGCGGGCCCCACGGACCCGGCCCTGCTGGAGGAGGCGCTCGCGCAACTGGAGCGCATGGTGGGCATGGAGCCGGTGAAGCGCCAGGTCAAGGCGCTCTCGGCACAGCTGAACATGGCACGGCTGCGGGCGGGCCAGGGGCTGCCCGTCCAGCCGCCCAAGCGCCACTTCGTCTTCTCGGGCCCCTCCGGCACCGGCAAGACGACGGTCGCCCGGATCCTCGGCCGCGTCTTCTACGCGCTGGGGCTGCTGGGCGGCGACCACCTGGTGGAGGCGCAGCGGGCCGACCTGGTGGGCGAGTACCTGGGCCAGACCGCGGTGAAGGCCAACGAGCTGATCGACTCGGCCATCAACGGCGTGCTGTTCGTGGACGAGGCGTACTCGCTGTCCAACTCCGGCTACGGCAAGGGCGACGCGTACGGCGACGAGGCCCTGCAGGTGCTGCTGAAGCGCGCCGAGGACAACCGCGACCACCTCGTCGTCATCCTGGCGGGCTACCCGGAGGGCATGGACCGCCTGCTCGCCGCCAACCCGGGACTGTCCTCCCGGTTCACCACCCGCGTCGACTTCCCCTCCTACCGTCCCCTCGAACTCACCTCCATCGGCGAGGTGCTGGCCGCCGAGAACGGCGACGTGTGGGACGAGGAGGCGCTGGAGGAGCTCCGCTCGATCAACGGCCACGTCGTGGACCAGGGCTGGATCGACGAGCTCGGCAACGGGCGGTTCCTGCGGACGCTGTACGAGAAGAGCTGCGCGTACCGCGACCTGCGGCTGTCCGGCTACCCGGGCACCCTGACGCGGGACGACCTGTCGACCCTGCGACTGCCGGACCTGATGCAGGCGTACGGGGAGGTCCTGTCCGGGCGGGCCCCGCAGGACCCGCCGGCCATGTGAGGCGGCCCGCTGCGGCCGCTCGGTCCGGCGGCGGCTCGGTCCGGCGGCGGGTCGGTCCGGCGGCCGCCCGGTGAGGATCAGCCGGCCAGGGCCGCCTCCCCGGGGGCGGTGCTGCCGAGCCGTCGCGGTGTCCGGGCGGGCGGGACGCGCCGGTGCGCCGGGTCGTGGACCTCTCCGACCAGCATCTCCAGCACGTCCTCCAGGGCGACCAGGCCCACGATCCGGCCGTCGGCGCCGGCCACCTGGGCGAGGTGGCCGGCCGCCCGGCG
This sequence comes from Streptomyces sp. CRN 30, assembly GCF_034105845.1. NCBI lineage: Bacteria > Bacillati > Actinomycetota > Actinomycetes > Kitasatosporales > Streptomycetaceae > Streptomyces > Streptomyces sp. CRN 30. The sequence goes on from NZ_JAVRHI010000279.1 coordinate 3,482, forward strand.
CATGACGGTGAGGGCGTCGTCCAGCGGGAGCTGCGCGCCGAGGGTGGTCATGGGGCGCCAGACCTGCCGCGGGACCGCGTGGGCCGATTCCTCCAGGTCGAGGACGTCCTTGACGTGCAGGTACCGGCCCGTGAAGGCGCCGTCCCCCGTGAGCACCGGGAAGCGGGAGTACCCCGTGCGCGCGGTGAGCTCCACGACCTGGGCGGGGGTCACCGAGGGCCCCACCGTGACCAGCGCCTCCCGGTCGAGCAGGACGTCCGCGACCGGGCGGGAGCCGAGCCCCAGGGCGTCCGCCAGGCGCTCCTGCTCCTCGGGGTCCAGCAGGCCGGCCCGGCCCGCGTCCGCCACCAGGCGGTTGAGCTGTTCACCGGTGTAGACCGCCTCGACCTCGTCCTTGGGCTCGACCCGGAAGAGCCGCAGCACCAGGCGGGCGCAGGCGCCCAGGGCGACCGTCACCGGCCCGCACACCCGCGCGAACGCGACGAGCCCCGGGCCCAGCCGGAGCGCCGTCGTCCCGGGCGCCGCCAGCGCCAGGTTCTTCGGCACCATCTCGCCGACGACGAGGTGGAGGAAGACGACCACCGCGAGCGCGATCACGTATCCCAGGGGGTGGACGACGCCGTGCGGCAGCCGTATCACCTCGAGGACCGGCTCCAGCAGCCGCGCCACGGCCGGCTCGGCGACCGCGCCCAGCGTCAGCGAGCAGACGGTGATGCCGAACTGGGCCGCCGCCATCATCCGCGGCAACCGCTCCAGCCCGTACAGCACCTGCCGCGCCCGCGCGGTCCCCAGGGGCTCGATCTGACTGCGCCGTACGGAGACCAGGGCGAACTCCGCGCCGACGAAGAACCCGTTGGCGAACACGAGCAGCAGCGCGAGCAGAAGTCGCAGCACGCTCATCGGGCGGCCTCCGCGAGGGTCGTCCGGACCAGTCGCAGCCGCTCCGCCCGGTAGTGCCCGACCTGGTGCACCGACAGCCGCCAGCCCGGGAGTTCGGCCCGGTCGCCCGGGGCCGGGATGCGGTCCAGCAGGTCGGCGACGAGGCCCGCCACGGTGTCGTACGGTCCCTCGGGCACGGTCAGGCCCACGCTCCGCAGGGCGTCGACGCGGCAGCCGCCGTCCACGTCCCACGCGGGCCGGCCGTCCTCGGGCGGGGCGGGGGCGAGCGCGGGCAGGTCGTGCCCGTCGTGCTCGTCACGGACCTCGCCGACCAGTTCCTCGACGATGTCCTCCAGGGTCACCACCCCGGCGGTGCCGCCGTACTCGTCGACCACGACCGCGATGGGCTGTTCACCGCGCAGCCGGGCCAGAAGCGCCCGGACCGGCAGGGAGCCGGGGACCAGCAGCGGGGGCCGCGCGATCCGGCCCACCGGGGTGCGCAGCCGGGTCCGTGCGGGGACGGCGAGCGCGTCCTTGAGGTGGACCATGCCGACGACGTCGTCGATGCGCTCCCGGTAGACGGGGAAGCGGGACAGGCCGGTGGCCCGGGTCAGGTTGACGACGTCCTCGGCCGTGGCCGACGACTGCAGCGCGCTCACCCGCACCCGCGGGGTCATCACGGCCTGCGCGGTCAGCCCGGCCAGGGACAGGGTGCGGACGAACAGCTCCGCCGTGTCCTGCTCCAGCGCGCCGGCCCGGGCGGAGTGCCGGGCGAGGGAGACCAGTTCGCCGGGGGTGCGGGCGGAGGCGGGCGCCGCGGCGGGTTCGACGCCGAGGGCGCGTACGAAACGGTCGGCGACCGCGTTCAGCGCGGCGATCACCGGCCGGAAGAGGCGGGAGAAGACGTACTGCGGGCCGGCCACGCGACGCGCGACCTGCAGCGGCCGGGACACCGCCCAGTTCTTGGGCACCAGTTCCCCGATCACCATCTGCACGGCCGCGGCCGCCAGCATGCCGACGGCCACGGTGGCGCCGGACACCGCGCCGCGCGGCAGGCCGGCCGCGGTGAACGGGCCGTGCAGCAGCCGGGCGAGCGCCGGTTCGGCCAGCATGCCGACGACGAGCGAGGTGAGGGTGATGCCGAGCTGGGTGCCGGAGAGCTGGAAGGACAGCTCCCCCAGGGCGTCCACCACCCTGCGGGCCCGGCGGTCGCCCCTGGCTGCGGCCCGGTCCGCGTCCGCCCGCTCGACGGTCACCAGGCCGAACTCGGCCGCCACGAAGAAGCCGTTGGCGAGGATCAGCAGGAACGCCGCTCCGAGGAGCAGCAGCGAGGTGGTCATGGTGCCGCCGCCCGGTCCGGGGCACGGACCGGTTCCGTGTCAGGTCGACCGGGGGCGGCGCAGGTACTGCAGGACGGTCCGTCCATCGCCGGAGGGTGTCACTCCTCGGGTAGCGGGAACCCCTGCGCACCGGAAGACGGCTACGACCGGGGCGGCGGCGCGCGGGCACGCCTCCGGCACCAGATTAGTCAGGACGACGGCCCCCGCGGCAGGGGCACGCGCCCCGACTCGCCCGGGGCCGGGGTGCGGCCCGGCCGCGGCTCAGTCCTCCCGCGGCTGCCGGTCGGCCGCGCCGCGGGTCTCGGCGAGCGCCCGCAGCGTCCGCGCGTCCTCGACCGCGTGCTGCCGGGAGAGGCCCGGCTGGATGCCGAGCGCAGGCAGGCTGGTGCCGTCGCTGAGGTCGAGGTAGACCCAGGGGTCGCCGGAGCGGAGGTTGACCCGGAGGATCTCCGCCCAGTCGAGGCGCCGGCTGTTCGTGATGTTCACGACGGTGATCCCGGACTCGTCGGCGACGACCTTGGGCCGGGCGAGCAGGAACAGCACCCCGCCGAGCAGCGCCGCGGTGAGGACGAAGCTGAGGCGCTCGCCCGGGCCGAGGTGCTCCAGGAGCAGCGCCACCGCCGTGATCACCGCGAAGAGCACGACACCCGCGGCGAGCAGGACGACCCGGGTGCGGCCCGGTCGGAACGTGACGGGGAGAGCGGGAAGATCCGACATCGGGAACGGTTCCTCGAACCTCGGGAAGTGATCAGGTCTCGTACGGGGCGGGCGGCGCCGTCAGAGCCGGCAGGCGTGGATGGCCGTGGTCAGGATGGCCCGGGCACCGAGGTCGTACAGGTCGTCCATGATCCGCTGGGCTTCCCGTGAGGGGACCATCGCGCGGACGGCGACCCAGCCCTCGTTGTGCAGCGGGGAGACGGTCGGGGACTCCAGGCCCGGGGTGACGGCGACGGCCTTCTCCAGCTGCTCGACGCGGCAGTCGTAGTCCATCATCACGTACGTCCGGGCCACCAGGACGCCCTGGAGGCGGCGCAGGAACTGCTGCACCTTGGGCTCGTCGGTGCCGGCGCCGGTACGGCGGACGACGACGGCCTCGGACTTCATGATGGGCTCGCCGAAGACCTCGAGCCCTGCGTTGCGCAGCGAGGTGCCGGTCTCCACGACGTCGGCGATGACCTCGGCGACGCCCAGCTCGATGGCGGTCTCCACGGCGCCGTCCAGGTGGACGACAGAGGCGTCGACGCCCTGGTCGGCGAGGTGCCTGGCGACGATGCCCTCGTAGGAGGTGGCGACCGTACGGCCGGCCAGGTCCTCGACGCCGCTGGCCGTGCCGGGCTTGGTGGCGAAGCGGAAGGTGGAGCGGGCGAAGCCGAGCGGGAGGATCTCCTCGGCGTCGGCGCCGGAGTCGATGAGCAGGTCGCGGCCGGTGATGCCGATGTCGAGGCGGCCGGAGGAGACGTAGATCGCGATGTCGCGGGGGCGGAGGTAGAAGAACTCGACCTCGTTCACCGGGTCGACGATGCGCAGTTCCTTGGACTCGCGGCGCTGCTGGTAGCCGGCCTCATGCAGCATCTCCGCCGCAGGGCCGGAGAGGGAACCCTTGTTGGGGACGGCGATGCGCAGCATGGGGCGGGCTTCCTTCGTTCGGTGCGGTACGGATACGGGTGGACAGGTACGGCTCAGAGGTGGGCGTAGACGTCGTCGAGGGAGATCCCGCGCGCGACCATCATCACCTGGACGTGGTAGAGCAGCTGGGAGATCTCCTCGGCGGCGGCTTCCTTGCCCTCGTACTCGGCGGCCATCCAGACCTCGGCGGCCTCCTCGACGACCTTCTTGCCGATGGCATGGACGCCCTTGCCCACCAGTTCGGCGGTGCGTGAGGTGGCGGGATCGCCGTGGGTCGCCTTGTGCTGGAGCTCGTCGAAGAGCTCCTCGAACGTCTTCTTGGACATGGTGACCACCACCCTACGCGCACCCGCGGGAGCCTCAGCGCCAGGGCTCGGATACCGAACGCAGCGTGGCGGCGGTGGCGACGGCCGCGGTCACCGCTTCGTGCCCCTTGTCCTCGGTGGAGCCGGCGATGCCCGCGCGGTCCAGGGCCTGCTCCTCGGTGTCGCAGGTCAGCACGCCGAAGCCGATGGGCACCCCGGTGTCCACGGAGACCTGGGTGAGGCCCTGGGTGACGCCCTGGCAGACGTAGTCGAAGTGCGGGGTACCGCCGCGGATCACCACGCCGAGCGCGACGATCGCGTCGTAGCCGCGGCCCGCGAGGACCTTGGCGACGACGGGCAGCTCGAAGCTGCCGGGGACCCTCAGCAGGGTCGGCTCGTCGATGCCCAGCTCGCCCAGGGCGCGCAGGGCCCCGTCGACGAGGCCGTCCATGACCTTCTCGTGCCACTGGGCCGCGACGACCGCGACGCGCAGGTCCCCGCAGTTGCGTACGGACAGTTCGGGTGCGCCCTTGCCGCTCACGTCTCTCCTTCAGCCTTTCGGTCTTCCGCTGCTTGCCGTGCTGTCACTGGTTGCCGCAGGTGGACACGGTGCCGGTGTCCAGCCAGGGCAGGTCGTGCCCCATCCGGTCCCGCTTGGTGCGCAGGTAGCGGAGGTTGTGCTCGCCCGCCTGGACGGGCATCGGCTCCCGGCCGGTGATCTCCAGGCCGTGGCGGGTGAGCGCCTCGGTCTTCTCGGGGTTGTTGGTCATCAGGCGCAGGCTGCGCACGCCGAGGTCCTTGAGGATCTGGGCGCCCGCGGCGTAGTCCCGGGCGTCGGCGGGCAGGCCGAGCTCCAGGTTGGCGTCGAGGGTGTCGCGGCCGTGCTCCTGGAGTTCGTACGCGCGCAGCTTGGACAGCAGGCCGATGCCGCGCCCCTCGTGGCCGCGCAGGTAGACCACCACACCCCGCCCCTCGGCGGCGATGCGCTCCAGCGAGGTCCCGAGCTGGGGGCCGCAGTCGCAGCGCAGGGAGTGGAAGACGTCGCCGGTCAGGCACTCGGAGTGGACGCGGGCGAGGACGTCCTCGCCGTCGCCGATCTCGCCGTGGACCAGGGCGACGTGCTCGACGCCGTCGACGGTGGAGCGGTAGCCGTACGCGGTGAAGTCGCCGAACGCGGTGGGCAGCCGGGTGCACGCCTCGCGGCGGACGGTGGGCTCCGCGGTGCGGCGGTAGGCGATCAGATCCTCGATGGAGATGATCGTCAGGCTGTGCCTGCGGGCGAACCGCATCAGCTCGGGCAGGCGCAGCATGCGCCCGTCCTCGCCCGCGATCTCGACGATGGCGCCGGCGGGGCGCAGTCCGGCGAGCCGGGCGAGGTCGACGGCGGCCTCGGTGTGGCCGTCGCGCACCAGGACGCCGCCGGTGCGGGCGCGCAGCGGGAAGATGTGGCCGGGGCGGACGAAGTCGGCCGGCTGCGCCGCGCCGCCCGCCAGCAGCTGGAGGGTGGTGGCGCGGTCGGACGCCGAGATGCCGGTGGTGACGCCGTGCGCGCCGGAGGCGTCGACGGAGACGGTGAACGCGGTCTTCATCGACTCGTTGTTGTCGGAGACCATCTGCGGCAGTTCCAGCCGGTCCAGCTCGTCGCCCTCCATGGGCGCGCAGATCAGTCCCCGGCACTCGCTCATCATGAAGGCGACGATCTCCGGGGTGGCCATCTCGGCGGCGATGACGAGGTCGCCCTCGTTCTCCCGGTCCTCGTCGTCGACGACCACGACGGGGCGGCCGGCCGCGATGTCGGCGACGGCCTGCTCGACGGGGTCGAGGGTGAAGCCGTCGACGCTGTCGGTGCTGTGGAGGACCCGCATGGACGGCTTGACGGCGGGTTCCTCGGACCGGGTGCCGGTCGCGTGGTCACGGGGCGGCGCGGGCGACGTTCGGGCGGTCATGCGGGGACTCCTTCCATGGCGGGCTGCCGGGAGCGCAGCCACCAGTCGCGCATGCCCCACAGGACGAGCGCGCCGTAGAGGACGTAGACGAATCCGGAGAAGGCGAAGCCGTTGGCGAAGTTCAGCGGTACGCCGACGAGGTCGACGAGCAGCCAGGCGAACCAGAACTCGACCATGCCGCGCGCCTGGGCGTACATCGCGACGACCGTGCCGACGAAGATGTACGCGTCGGGCCAGGGGTCCCAGGACAGGTGCGGGAAGAGCGTGAACAGGCTGCCGACCGCGAGGGTGCCGAGGGCGGCGGCGGCGGCGAGCCAGGCGCGTTCGTGCCAGGTGGCGAACCGTACGGCGACGGAGCCGTCCGCCGACTGTCCCCTGCCGCGGCTCCACTGCCGGAAGCCCCAGGCGGCGACGAGCATGACGACGACCTGCTTGCCCGCGCTGCCGGAGAGGTGGGCGGTGGCGAAGGCCGCGAAGAGGATGAGGCCGGAGAGGAACTGCACGGGCCAGCTCCACAGGGAGCGGCGCCAGCCGAGCGCGAGACCGATCAGGCCGATCACGTTGCCGATCATGTCCGACCACTTGATGTGCTGGTGGAACAGCACGAAGGCCTCGGAGTTGAGCCAGTTCACTTCTCCGCCTCCTGCCCCGCGAGCAGCCGCTCGACGTACTTGGCGATGATGTCGACCTCGAGATTGACAAGATCGCCGCGCTGCTTGTTCCCGAGCGTGGTGAGCGCGAGCGTGGTGGGGATGAGGCTGACGGTGAAGTGGCCGGAGCACGCCTCGACGACGGTGAGGCTGATGCCGTCGACGGTGATGGAGCCCTTGTCGACCACGTAGCGCGCGAGGTCCGCGGGGAGCGAGATCTTCACGATCTCCCAGTGCTCGGACGGCTCGCGGTCCAGGATCTTCCCGACGCCGTCGACGTGGCCCTGCACGATGTGCCCGCCGAGGCGGGCGCCGACGGCGGTGGGGCGTTCCAGGTTGACGCGGGAGCCGGCCGTGAGGGCGCCGAGGCTCGAGCGGTTCAGGGTCTCCGCCATGACGTCGGCGGTGAACTCGTCGCCCTCGTGCTCCACGACGGTGAGACAGACGCCGTTGACGGCGATGGAGTCGCCGTGCCGCGCGTCCTGGGTGACGGCGGGACCGCGCAGGCGGAAGCGGGAGGAGTCGCCGAGATTCTCGACGGCGGTGACCTCACCCAGCTCTTCGACGATTCCGGTGAACACTTCCCGGGTCCTCCTGCCTCATGGGGCTCGGAACGGACTCCGGGGCTGTCGAAGACGACAGGTATGAGCGGACCGCGGCTCTCCGGGAGCGACGCCGCGGACGGCCCGTCCCCCGCGAGGGGTGGGCCGAAAACAGACGGCGACGCGCACGAATGCCCGCCCGCCGCGCACTGCCTCCCATCCGGACTTTAACCGTCGGTCCAGGAATTTCGCCTGGTCAACCGGCCGCTGGAAGCGACCGGGTCGCGGACTGTAACCGCCGGTTCGGACTTTCACCGACCCCGGAGTGCGCTGCTTTAGGTACAGGCCCAGTGTGCCACGCCTGCCCGGCGCCCAGCGGGGCAGGTGCTGTGGGGTGGCTCACAGAGCGCTCCACCGGGCTTCCGCGCGAGCCGGGGAGCGGGCCAACTGGTAGGGCGGCGAGCCCTCTTGGTGCGCGACGTGGTGCCTCACGGCATCTCCTTCAGTAACCGATCGGTACCGTTGACCACTTGGTCTAGTCCTTTAGGGTCGGCGATCGTGTATCGCGGCAGCCCCCTCAGAGCGACCCGGCGGCGGTGACGAAGGCCCTTGCCCCGCCGCCGGGTCTCCACCGGGGCCCTGTCCCCCCGGCGGCGCCCCGAACAGCTCGTCCTGGGCCGCGTCCCGGGCGGTCAGCAGGGCCCCGCGCACCACGGCGTCGCCACCCAGTGCGCTCGCCCGCACCTCGGTGGGCAGCGGTGACAGCCTGACCAGCCGTTCCTCGACACGGGCGGCGAGCGCGGCACCGCCCGCCTGCCCGATCTCGCCGCCCAGGACCACACAGCCGGGATCGAGGACGGCGACGACGGAGGCGGCACCGACGGCGATCCGGTCGGCGAGGTCGTCGAGGAAGCGGGCCGCCGCGGCGCCGGCACCACGAGAGCCCTCGGCACCACGGGAACCCCCGGCGCCACCGGCCTCACCCACCGCCCGGCCGACCAGCGCGGCGGCGTGCGGTCCGGGGGCCACGTGCCGGGCCGTCAGGCCGTGCTCCGCGGCCAGGCGGGCCACGGCCGCGTCCGCCACCAGCGCGTGGAAGCCGCCCGCGCAGTCGGTCG
>NZ_JAVRHI010000280.1:0-24783 GCF_034105845.1 Streptomyces sp. CRN 30
CAGCTCGTCGCGCTCTACGAGCACAAGGTCTTCGTCCAGGGCGCGGTGTGGAACATCGACTCCTTCGACCAGTGGGGCGTCGAACTCGGCAAGGTCCTCGCCAAGCGCGTCGAACCCGCCCTCACCGAAGGCACCGACGTACCCGGCCTGGACGAGTCGTCGAAGGCGCTGGTCGCCCGGTACCGGGAGCTGCGCGGACGCGCGTGACCCCCTGGAAACGGTGAAGGGTGCCCCCGGCGGGGGCACCCTTCTGCGTGTCGTACGAGTCGTGTCGTACGAGCCGTGTCCGTCAGGCGGAGGCCGACGGGTACAACGACCGCGGCAGCTGTGCGGCCGCCGCGGCGTCCAGCAGCCACAGTGTCCGGGAGCGGCCGTACGCGCCCGCGGCGGGAGCCTGGACCTCGCCCGCGCCGTTCGACAGGGCCGTCGCCACGGCGTCCGCCTTGTCCTCGCCGGCCGCCAGCAGCCACACCTCGTGGGCCGAACGGATCGCGGGCAGCGTGAGGGTGGTCCGGGTCGGCGGCGGCTTCGGGGCGCCGTGCACACCGACCACCGTCCGCTCCGTCTCCCGCACCGCGGGCAGCTCCGGGAAGAGCGAGGCCACGTGCGTGTCCGGGCCGACGCCCAGCATCAGCACGTCGAACGCCGGTACGGCACCGTCGCCCTCCGGGCCGGCCGCCCGCGCCAGCTCCTCGGCGTACGCCCGGGCCGCCGCGTCCGCGTCGTCCCCGTGCGGGCCGTCGGAGGCGGGCATGGCGTGCACGCGCTCCGGGTCCAGCGGCACGGCGTCCAGGAGGGCCTCGCGCGCCTGGGTGACGTTGCGCTCGGGGTCGCCCTCAGGCAGGAACCGCTCGTCGCCCCACCACAGGTCGAGGCGGCCCCAGTCGATCGCGTCCCGCGCGGGCGCGGTGGCCAGCGCGGCCAGCAGGCCGTTGCCGTTGCGCCCGCCGGTGAGGACGACCGAGGCGGAGCCGCGCGCGGCCTGCGCGTCCACGACGGCGGTGATCAGCCGGGCCGCGGCGGCCTGTGCCATCAGCTCCTTGTCGCGGTGGACGACCAGTTGCGGAGTGCTCACTTGGTGGCCGCCTTCCGCGAGGTCGCCTTCTTCGCGGCGGTCTTCCTGGCCGGGGCCTTCTTGACCGGGGCCTCCTCCGCGGGAGCCTTCTCCGCGGAGGCCTCCTGCGCAGGGGCCTCGACCGTCTCCTCGGCCGGTGCCGTCTGCTCGGCCACCGGTGCCTCGGCCGTCGCCGGCGCCGGCTTCCCCGTGGTCCGGGCCGGAGCCTCGACCTCGGGGTTCACCTCCGCCGCGGGTGCGTCGGCCGGTGCGCCGGACAGCCGCTCCACCCCGAACCGCAGGGCGGACGCGTAGGTGTCGTCCGGGTCGAGGCGGCGCAGCTCCTCGGCGATCAGCTCGGAGGTCTCCCGCCGCTTGAGGGCGACCGCCCGGGCGGGCTGGCCCTCGATGGACAGGGTCGCGAGGGAGCCGTCCGCGCGGTCCAGGGTGATCGGGCCGCAGGACGTGTTCATCCGGACGGCGGTCAGGCCGGGACCGGGCGAGTGCGACCGCTGCACCGGCACCTGGAGCCGGTCCGCGAGCCACATGGCGAGCAGCTCGCAGCTCGGGTTGTGCTCCTCGCCCTCCACCTCGACCGACTCCACCTCGCAGGTGACCTGGTCCAGGGCCGCCGCCAGCATCGAACGCCAGGGCGTGATGCGGGTCCACGACAGGTCCGTGTCACCGGGGGAGTAGGCGTCGGCGCGGGCGGACAGCTCGCGCACCGGGTGCTCGGCGGCGTAGGTGTCGGTGACCCGGCGCTGGGCCAGGGCACCGAGCGGGTCGCCCGCCGGGTCGAGCGGCGCGTCCACCGGCCACCAGACGACGACGGGGGCGTCGGGGAGCAGCAGCGGCAGGACCACCGACTGGGCGTGGTCGGACACCTCGCCGTACAGCCGCAGCACGACCGTCTCGCCGGTGCCCGCGTCGGCGCCCACCCGGACCTCGGCGTCGAGCCGGGACTGGGTGCGGTCGCGGAGGGAGCGGGAGACGCGCTTGATGACCACGAGCGTGCGCGAGGGGTGCTCGCGGGACGCGTCGCCGGCGGCCTTCAGGGCGTCGTAGGCGTTCTCCTCGTCGGTGACGATGACGAGGGTGAGCACCATGCCGACGGCGGGCGTGCCGATGGCGCGGCGGCCCTGGACGAGCGCCTTGTTGACCTTGCCGGCCGTGGTGTCCGTGAGGTCGATCTTCATGGCCGGCGCCAGCTCCGTCCGTCTCGTTCGAGCATTTCGTCCGCCTCGACGGGACCCCAGGTGCCTGCCGGGTACTCGGCGGGCCGGCCGTGCGTGTCCCAGTACTCCTCGATCGGGTCGAGGATCTTCCAGGACAGCTCGACCTCCTCGGTGCGCGGGAAGAGGTTGGAGTCGCCGAGCAGGACGTCGAGGATGAGCCGCTCGTACGCCTCCGGGCTGGACTCGGTGAACGACTCGCCGTAGGCGAAGTCCATCGACACGTCCCGGATCTCCATCGAGGTGCCGGGCACCTTGGAGCCGAAGCGCACCGTGACGCCCTCGTCGGGCTGGACCCGGATGACGATGGCGTTGGAGCCCAGCTCCTCGGTCGCCGTCTGGTCGAAGGGGGAGTGCGGGGCGCGCTGGAAGACGACCGCGATCTCCGTCACCCGTCTGCCGAGTCTCTTCCCGGTGCGCAGGTAGAAGGGGACACCCGCCCAGCGGCGGTTGTCGATGCCCACGCGGATCGCGGCGTAGGTGTCGGTCTTCGACCGCGGGTCGATGCCCTCTTCCTCGCAGTAGCCGATGACCTTCTCACCGCCCTGCCAGCCGGCCGAGTACTGGGCGCGGACGGTGTCCCGGCCCAGGTCCTTCGGCAGCCGGACGGCTTCCAGGACCTTGGTCTTCTCGGCGGCGAGCGCGTCCGCGTCGAAGGACGAGGGCTCCTCCATGGCCATGAGGGCCAGGAGCTGGAGGAGGTGGTTCTGGATGACGTCGCGGGCGGCGCCGATGCCGTCGTAGTAGCCGGCCCGGCCGCCGATGCCTATGTCCTCGGCCATCGTGATCTGGATGTGGTCGACGTACGACCGGTTCCAGATCGGCTCGAACATCTGGTTGGCGAAGCGCAGCGCCAGGATGTTCTGGACGGTCTCCTTGCCCAGGTAGTGGTCGATGCGGAAGACCTGGTCCGGGGCGAAGACCTCGTGGACGAGGCCGTTGAGCTCCTCGGCCGACTTCAGGTCGTGTCCGAAGGGCTTCTCGATGACGGCGCGGCGCCAGGAGTCCTCCGTCTGGTCGGCCAGCCCGTGCTTCTTCAGCTGCTGGATGACCACGGGGAAGGCGCCCGGCGGGACGGAGAGGTAGAAGGCGAAGTTGCCGCCCGTGCCCTGCTTCTCGTCCAGGTCCTCAATGGTCTCGCGCAGCCGTACGAACGCGTCGTCGTCGTCGAAGGTGCCCTGGACGAAGCGCATGCCCTGGATGAGCTGCTGCCAGACCTCCTCGCGGAACGGCGTACGGGCGTGCTCCTTGACGGCGTCGTGCACCACCTGGGCGAAGTCCTCGTCCTCCCACTCACGGCGGGCGAACCCGACGAGCGAGAAGCCCGGCGGCAGCAATCCGCGGTTGGCGAGGTCGTACACGGCCGGCATCAGCTTCTTGCGTGACAGGTCGCCGGTGACGCCGAAGATGACCAGGCCCGACGGCCCCGCGATACGCGGGAGCCGTCGGTCCGCGGCGTCACGCAGCGGATTGCTGCTCGACAAGGTTCTCAGCCCTCCGAGGGAGCGAGGCGCTCGAGCTCCGCCTTGGTGGACTTGAGCAGGTCGTTCCAGGAGTCCTCGAACTTGTCGACGCCCTCCTTCTCCAGCAGGTCGACGACCTCGTCGTACGAGATGCCGATCTTCTCGAGCGCGTCCAGGTCGGCGCGGGCCTGCTCGTAGGTGCCGGCGATGGTGTTGCCGTGGATCTCGCCGCTCTCCTCGGTCGCGAAGAGGGTGGCCTCCGGCATGGTGTTCACCGTGTTGGGCGCCACCAGCTCGTCGACGTACAGCGTCTTCTTGTACGCGGGGTCCTTCACACCGGTGGAGGCCCACAGCGGACGCTGCTTGTTGGCGCCCGCCTTCTCCAACGCCGCCCAGCGGTCGGAGGAGAAGGCCTCCTCGTACGCCTGGTAGGCGAGGCGCGCGTTGGCGAGGCCGGCCTTGCCGCGCAGCGCCTTCGCCTCGTCGGCGCCCTGGGCGTCGAGCCGCTTGTCGATCTCGGTGTCCACGCGGGACACGAAGAAGGACGCCACCGAGTGGATGTCGGAGAGGTCCAGGCCGCGCTCCTTGGCCTTCTCCAGGCCGGTGAGGAACGCGTCCATCACCTTGCGGTAGCGGTCCAGCGAGAAGATCAGCGTGACGTTGACGCTGATGCCCAGGCCGATGACCTCGGCGATCGCCGGGAGACCCGCCTCGGTGGCCGGGATCTTGATGAGCGTGTTCGGGCGGTCCACGAGCCAGGCGAGCTGCTTGGCCTCGGCGACGGTCGCCTTGGTGTTGTGCGCGAGGCGCGGGTCGACCTCGATGGAGACCCGGCCGTCCTGGCCGTTCGTCGAGTCGTAGAGCGGGCGCATGATGTCGGCGGCGTCGCGGACGTCCGCCGTGGTGATCATGCGGATCGCCTCTTCGACGGTGACCTTGCGGAAGGCGAGGTCGGAGAGCTGCTGGTCGTAACCGTGGCCCTCGGAGATCGCCTTCTGGAAGATCGACGGGTTCGTGGTGACGCCCACGACGTGCTGCTGGTCGATCAGCTCGGCGAGGTTGCCGGACGTGATCCGCTTGCGCGACAGATCGTCCAGCCAGATCGCGACGCCTTCTTCGGAGAGGCGCTTGAGTGCGTCCGTCATGGAAATTACATCTCCTACGTGTCGTATATGGGCGTCAGCGCTGAGCGGCCGCGAGGGATTCCCGGGCGGCGGCGGCGACGTGCTCGGCGGTGAAGCCGAACTCGCGGAACAGCACCTTCGCGTCGGCCGAAGCGCCGAAGTGCTCCAGCGACACGATGCGGCCCGCGTCACCGACGTACTTGTGCCAGGTCAGCGCGATACCGGCCTCGACCGCGACGCGCGCCTTGACCGACGGCGGCAGAACGCTGTCCCGGTACCCCTGGTCCTGCTCCTCGAACCACTCCACCGACGGCATGGACACCACGCGCGTGGGGACACCGTCGGCCTGGAGCTGCTCGCGGGCCTCGACGGCGAGGTGCACCTCGGAACCGGTGGCGATGAGGATGGCCTGCGGCTCGCCGCCCTCGGCCTCGAACAGCACGTAGCCGCCCTTGGCCGTGTCCTCGTTGGGCTCGTAGGTCGGCACGCCCTGGCGGGTGAGCGCCAGACCGTGCGGGGCGCCCTTGCCGAACTCCTTGGTCCAGCGCCGCATGATCTCCCGCCAGGCGAGGGCGGTCTCGTTGGCGTCGGCCGGGCGCACGACGTTCAGGCCCGGGATGGCGCGCAGCGAGGCGAGGTGCTCGACGGGCTGGTGGGTGGGGCCGTCCTCGCCGAGACCGATGGAGTCGTGCGTCCACACGTACGTCACCGGCAGGTGCATCAGGGAGGAGAGGCGGACGGCGTTGCGCATGTAGTCGGAGAACACCAGGAAGGTGCCGCCGTAGATGCGGGTGTTGCCGTGCAGCGCGATGCCGTTCATGGCGGCGGCCATGGCGTGCTCGCGGATGCCGAAGTGGACCGTACGGCCGTACGGGCTGGCCTCCGGGAGCGGGTTGCCCTCGGGGAGGAAGGAGCTCGTCTTGTCGATCGTGGTGTTGTTCGAGCCGGCGAGGTCGGCCGAGCCGCCCCACAGCTCGGGAACGATCGAGCCGAGCGCCTGGAGGACCTTGCCGGACGCGGCGCGCGTGGCGACGCCCTTGCCCGTCTCGAAGACCGGGAGCTTCTCCTCCCAGCCCGCGGGCAGCTCGCCCTTGCGGATCCGGTCGAACTCGGCGGCCCGCTCCGGCTGGGCGTCACGCCACTCCTGCACCTTCTTGTCCCACGCGGCACGCGCCTCGCTGCCGCGCTCGGCCAGCGCACGGGTGTGCGCGATGACCTCGTCGGACACCTCGAAGTGCTTCTCCGGGTCGAAGCCGAGGACGCGCTTGGTGGCCGCGACCTCCTCCTCGCCCAGCGCCGAGCCGTGGGAGGCCTCGGTGTTCTGCGCGTTCGGGGCCGGCCAGGCGATGATCGTGCGCATCGCGATGAACGACGGGCGGTCCGTGACCGCCTTCGCGGCCTCGATCGCCTCGTACAGGGCGTGCACGTCGAGGTCGCCGCTCTCGGCGGGCTCGACGCGCTGCACGTGCCAGCCGTACGCCTCGTACCGCGCGACGGTGTCCTCGGAGACCGCGGTCTCCGTGTCGCCCTCGATCGAGATGTGGTTGTCGTCCCACAGCAGGACCAGGTTGCCGAGCTTCTGGTGCCCGGCCAGCGAGGACGCCTCCGCGGAGATGCCCTCCTGGAGGCAGCCGTCACCGGCGATGACGAAGACGTGGTGGTCGAAGGGGGACTCGCCCTGCGGGGTCTCGGGGTCGAACAGACCGCGCTCGTAACGGGCGGCCATCGCCATGCCCACCGCGTTGGCGACACCCTGGCCCAGCGGGCCGGTGGTGGTCTCCACAGCCTTGGTGTGCCCGTACTCCGGGTGACCCGGCGTCTTCGAACCCCAGGTGCGGAAGGACTGCAGGTCCGTAAGCTCCAGGCCGAAGCCGCCCAGGTACAGCTGGGTGTACAGGGTCAGGGAGGAGTGGCCCGCGGACAGCACGAACCGGTCACGGCCGGTCCAGTCCGGGTCGGTCGGGTCGTGGCGCATCACCTTCTGGAAGAGGGTGTACGCGGCGGGTGCGAGGCTCATCGCCGTACCGGGATGGCCGTTGCCGACCTTCTGTACGGCGTCGGCGGCCAGCACACGGGCGGTGTCGACTGCACGCTGGTCCAGTTCGGTCCACGCGAGATCTGAAGTGGTCGGCTTGGTGCTCACCCTGAGTCAGGGCTCCTCTCCACAGGTTGAATGCCGGTGTTTCGGCGGCACCGGCCGTTGTCGAGCCTACCCCCGCCGGAACGTGCATCTTTTCGAGTCAATACAGACTTCATTCCAGACTGCCCGGACTGTCCCCCATCCGCCTCTTGAACAGGCGCTTCCGCAAGTCGGGGCCCCGGAATGCCGTGTTCGACACCTGAATACGCATCCGGCCGTCCGGGCGCTCAATCGAGTGCTCGATCGAGCGGGACGCGGCTCTTCACGCGCGCCTTCCCGCGCCTCCTCCCGCGCGCCGGATTCGTCCCCACTGCGCCCTTCGCGCGGCTCCGTCCAACACGACCCCACCCCTCTGGAGGGCGAGCTCTGGGCAACGTCTACAGTGGCGTGGTACGCGCGAGCCCTTTACCGGGAGTTCACACCGGAGGCTCGCTGGGAGTCTCTGTCAGGGGTGTGCGTGACGGCCGTCGAATCCCGTCCACCGGGTGTTCTCGGGGCGAGCAGCGCTAGCAACCGGGGCCAGCGGCCGTTCGGGGCCCGCGTCAAGGCGTTCGTGGCCCTCACCAAGCCGCGGATCATCGAGCTTCTGCTGATCACCACGGTTCCCGTGATGTTCCTGGCGGAACAGGGTGTGCCGAACCTGTGGCTGGTGCTGGCGACGTGCGTCGGCGGCTACCTCTCCGCGGGCGGCGCCAACGCGCTCAACATGTACATCGACCGGGACATCGACGCGCTCATGGAGCGCACCTCCCAGCGGCCGCTCGTCACCGGCATGGTCAGTCCGCGCGAGGGCCTGGTGTTCGGGCTCGCCCTCGCGGTGGTCTCCACCCTCTGGTTCGGCTTCCTCGTCAACTGGCTGTCCGCGTGGCTCTCGCTCGGCGCGTCCCTCTTCTACGTCGTCGTCTACACGATGATCCTCAAGCGGCGCACCGCGCAGAACATCGTGTGGGGCGGCATCGCGGGCTGCATGCCCGTACTGATCGGCTGGTCGGCCGTCACGAACTCCGTGTCCTGGGCCGCCGTCATCCTCTTCCTGGTCATCTTCTTCTGGACGCCGCCGCACTACTGGCCGCTGTCGATGAAGGTGAAGGACGACTACGCGCGCGTGGGCGTGCCGATGCTGCCGGTGGTCGCCGGCAACAAGGTGGTGGCCCGCCAGATCGTCATCTACAGCTGGGTGATGGTGGCGGTCTCGCTGCTGCTGACGCCCCTCGGTTACACCGGCTGGTTCTACACCGCGGTCGCCCTGGCGGCGGGCGGCTGGTGGCTGTGGGAGGCGCATGCCCTCCAGAACCGCGCCAAGGGCGGCGTGACGGGCGGGAAGCTCAAGGAGATGCGGCTGTTCCACTGGTCCATCACCTACGTGTCGTTGCTGTTCGTGGCGGTGGCGGTGGATCCGTTCCTGCGGTAGTCCCTTGTCGCTCCCGTCGTACGGGCGGACCGGTGGTGAAGGCCACCGGTCCGCCCGTACACGTTTGTCGTACCGATGGGTAGCATCCTGGTCATGGCAGACACCGAGCAGGTTGACGAGACCACCGGCGCGGCACCGGACCCGAAGGACGGGCGCAGGGCGGCGCGCCTCGCCAAGGAGATCTCCGCCTTCGCGAAGGCGCACGGCGGGAGCGAGGGACACCTCCAGTACCTCGGGGAGCGCGGTGCCCGCATCGTGCTCGTCGGCGCGGACGGCGAGTGGGGCGACCTCGTGGCCCCCACGCGAGCCGTCGCCGAACAGGCCGTGCGCGCGGCCGGGATCACCGTGCACGAGCAGTTCGACGGCGACTTCGCCGCCAAGGTGCGCACCGGCCCCTACGAGTGGTCGCGGATGGCGGGCATCCAGGTGGGCGGTCCCCGCAACGGGTGACGGCCGACGGCTGTCGGTCGTGCGTACGCAGGAGGTGACAGCAACACCTGGCGCCCGGTTCACCCGTTGGGACGTGTGGGAACACGGTCCAGTCACGGGAGACCCGGATGATCGAAACGCCGTCCCTGGTGGACCAGTACTGCCACGGAGTGCTGCGTACGGAGCTGGGCCTCGGTACCTTCGAGACCCACCTCGCCCGCAGCGAGGGGCCGCCCGCGCCCGGCACCACCTTCTTCGACACCCAGACCGGCTTCGCGGTGCGCCGCTGGTGTCCGCCCCTGCTCGGCCTGGAACCGCACTGCCCGCCCGCCCGCTACCTCGCCCGCCGCCGCGAGCTGGGCGTCCCGGAGGCGGGCCGGCGGCTGCTGCGGGGCAGCGGCATCACCACCTACCTCGTCGACACCGGGCTGCCCGGTGACATCACCGGGCCCGGCGAGCTGGCCGCCACGGGCGCGGCCCGGGCCCATGAGATCGTCCGGCTGGAACTCCTCGCCGAGCAGGTCGCCGACACCTCCGGCACGGTCGACTCCTTCCTCGCCAACCTCGCCGAGGCGGTGCACGGCGCGGCCGCCGACGCGGTCGCCTTCACCTCGGTGGCGGGGGCGCGGCACGGTCTGGCGCTCGCCCCCGAGCCGCCCGGGACCGGGGAGGTGCGGGCCGCGACCGGGCGCTGGCTCGCGGACCGGCCGGTCGGCGGCACGCTCACGGACCCGGTGCTGCTGCGGCACCTGCTGTGGGTCGCCGTCGCCTCGGCCCGGCCCCTCCAGCTGCACGCCGGCCTCGGCGAGCCCGGCCTGCGCATCGACCGCACGGACCCGGTCCTGCTCACGGACTTCGCCCGCGCCACGGCGGGCCTCGGCACCGATCTCGTCCTGCTGCACGGCTACCCGTACCACCGGCACGCGGCCCATCTCGCCGGGGTCTTCCCGCATGTGTACGCCGACCTGGGCGCCGGACTCGTCCGGACGGGCGCACGGGCCGCCGCCGTCCTCGCCGAGGTCCTGGAGCTGGCCCCCTTCGGCAAGCTGATCTTCTCCAGCGGCGCCCGGGGCCTGCCGGAACTGCACGTCGTGGGGGCGCGGCTGTTCCGGGAGGCGCTGGCGCGGGTGCTGGGGACCTGGGTGGCCGACGGAGCCTGGTCGCTGGCGGACGCGCAGCGGGTGGCGGGACTGATCGCCTCGGAGAACGCGCGGCGGGTGTACGGGCTGGAGCGGTGACGGGGTGGGAGCACGGGGCGGTGTGTACGGGGCGGGTGTACGGGGCGCGGCCGCTGCCCAGACTCCCCCCATGACACACGGCGACGACACCGACCGGCTCCTCGACCGCTTCCGTACCGTACTCCGCGACCTGGACCCCGTCGCCCTGTGGGCGCACGGCTCGCTCGGCGGGGGCGACTACCAGGAGGGCCGCAGCGACCTGGACCTGATAGCGGTCCTGCGCGGCCCGCTCACGGCCGGCACCGTCTGGCGGGTGGCGCGGCTGCACGCCCGGCTGCGGACCGAGCCGCTCGCGAACAGGCTGCACTGCACCTACCTGACGCCCGCCACGGCGGGCGGCACCGAGCGGCGCCACCTGACGTGGGCGCACGGGCAGCTTTTCGGGCGGCCCGTCACCCCCGTGACCCGGCGCGAGCTGCACACCTTCGGCGTCGTCCTGCACGGGGACGCGCCCGGGGGCCTGCTGCCGCCCGTACCGGACCGTGAACTGGCGGGGTTCGTCCTGCGCGACCAGCGGGACTTCTGGCGCCGCGCGGTCGACCGGGCCGGCCACTGGACGCAGGACGTCTGGGTGGACCTGGGACTGCTCACGTACGCCCGGGCCGCGGTCACCCTCGAGGACGGGCGGCTGATCACCAAGAGGGAGGCCCTGGACGTCCTGCCCGGCCTCGGCGCGCCCGCCGAGGTGGTCGAGGACGTCAGGCGGAGGCGGTACGAGGGCCCCGGCGCCGCGCCGGACGAGGCGTGGACGGCCCGCAGGTCCGAGCTGACCAGGGGGTACCTCGGACCGGCGATCGACGGGCTGGTGCGGACGTACGCGTGACGCCGCACCCCGTGCTCACGCGCGCGTGGGGACCTTCTCCGCCGACGGTTCCGGCAGGCCCACCGTGGGCCCCGGCCGCTCCCGCAGCGCCAGCAGGACCCGCAGGGTGGCGATCCACACGAGGCAGGAGCCGAGCATGTGGGCGCCGACCAGGATCTCGGGGAGGTCGGTGAAGTACTGCACGTAGCCGATGACGCCCTGGGCCAGCAGCACCAGGAACAGGTCGCGGGTGCGCGCCAGCGGGCCCTTCGGGGCGTCGACCGCCTTGAGGACGAACCAGAGGGCGAACGTCAGCGCCACCACGATCCAGGCGAGGACGGCGTGCAGCTTGCTGACGCCCTCCCAGTCCACCGGCATGCGGTGCACGTCGCTGGAGTCGCCGGCGTGCGGCCCGGCGCCGGTCACGACGGTGCCGACGGCGATCAGCAGGCCGGTCACCACGACCAGGACCCACACCAGTTGCAGCACCGGCTTGCCGACCAGCGGGCGCGGTGCCCCGTCGCCCTCACGGGTGCGCTGCCACATCGCGGTGGCCACCGCGATGAGCGCGCTGGAGAGCAGGAAGTGCAGGGCCACGGTGTACGGGTTGAGGCCGACCAGGACGACGATGCCGCCGAGGACCGCGTTGCCCATCACGATCCAGAACTGGATCCAGCCGAGCCGCGTCAGGCCGCGCCGCCACGGCTTCTGCGAGCGCGCGGCGATGATCGCCCAGCCGACGGCGGCGCACAGCACGTAGGTGAGCAGGCGGTTGCCGAACTCGATGACACCGTGCATGCCCATCTCGGCGGTGTTGGTGATCGAGTCGTCGGTGCACTTCGGCCAGGTGGGGCAGCCCAGCCCCGAACCCGTGAGCCGCACGGCGCCGCCGGTGACCACGATGACCACCGACATGACGAGAGCGGTGAGGGCCGCGCGCCGGACCGTACGGGGGTCCGGGGTCCAGCGTGCGGCGATGTAGGCGAGGGGGTTGCGGAGGGCAGCCGTCGCATCGGTGCGAGTCTCGTTTGGCACGGCACCATGGTAGGCGCACGCTTGTGCACGGATTCACGAGGGGGCCGGGTCCCGGCCACACCCGCCGCCGACCCGCGCGGCTGCTCCCGGCCGCTACTCCCAGCGGAAGAACCGCGCCGCCGCGCCCAGCCCGAGGACCGCCCACACGGCCAGGATCCCGAGGTCGCCCCACGGCATCCCGGCACCGTGCTGGAGGACGTCCCGCAGTCCGCTGGACAAAGCGGAGATGGGCAGCAGCCCCAGCACGTCCTGGGCCGCGTCCGGGAACTTGTCCAGCGGCACGACCACCCCGCCGCCCACGAGCAACAGCAGGAAGACCAGGTTCGCGGCGGCCAGGGTGGCCTCCGCCTTCAGGGTGCCCGCCATCAGCAGGCCGAGCCCGGAGAAGGCGGCCGTGCCGAGGACCAGCAGGAGCAGTACGGCGAGCGGGTTGCCCTGCGGTGACCAGCCCAGCGCGAAGGCGATCACCGCGACGAGGACGATCTGGAGCACCTCGGTGACCAGCACCGATATCGTCTTCGCGGTCATCAGGCCCCAGCGCGGCAGCGGCGAGGCGGCGAGCCGCTTCAGGACGCCGTAGCGGCGCTCGAAGCCCGTCGCGATCGCCTGGCCGGTGAACGCGGTCGACATCACCGCGAGCGCGAGGACGCCGGGGGCCAGGAAGTCGACGGCCGTCCCCTCGCCCGTGTCCACGATGTCCACCGTGCCGAACAGCAGGAGCAGCAGCGTCGGGATGATCACGGTGAGGAGCAGCTGCTCGCCGTTGCGCAGCAGCATCCTCGTCTCCAGCGCCGCCTGCGCCGCGATCATGCGGGGGAGGGGCGCGGCGCCCGGCTTCGGCGTGTAGGTGCCGGCGGCGGTCATGAACGCAGCTCCTTGCCGGTGAGCTCCAGGAAGACGTCCTCGAGCGTGTGCCGCTCCACCGCGATGCCGTCCGGCATCACCCCGTGCTGGGCGCACCAGGTGGTGACGGTCGCGAGGAGCTGGGGGTCGATCTTGCCGCTGACCCGGTAGACGCCGGGCGTCAGCTCGGCCGCCGAGGTGTCGGAGGGGAGCGCCTTCAGCAGGGAGGCCACGTCCAGGCCGGGGCGGCCGGTGAAGCGCAGGGTGTTCTCGGCGCCGCCGCGGCACAGCTCCTCGGGGGAGCCCTGGGCGATGACCCGGCCCGCGTCGATGATCGCGACGTCGTCGGCGAGCTGCTCGGCCTCGTCCATGTGGTGGGTGGTCAGCACGACCGAGACGCCGTCCGCGCGCAGCTCGCGCACGAGGTCCCAGGTGGACCGGCGCGCCTGCGGGTCCAGGCCCGCGGTCGGCTCGTCCAGGAAGACCAGTTCCGGCCGGCCCACGACGGCCATCGCCAGGGCGAGCCGCTGCTGCTGGCCGCCGGAGAGGCGGCGGTAGGTGGTGCGGCCGCAGGAGCCGAGGCCGAGCCGCTCGATCAGCGCGTCCACGTCCAGCGGATGCGCGTGCAGCTTCGCCGTGTGGCGGAGCATCTCGTCCGCGCGGGCGCCGGAGTAGACGCCGCCGGACTGGAGCATCACGCCGATGCGCGGACGCAGCTCACGGGCCTGGCGCACCGGGTCCAGGCCCAGGACGCGCACGGTGCCGGAGTCGGGTCTGCGGTATCCCTCGCAGGTCTCGACCGTGGTCGTCTTGCCCGCTCCGTTGGGTCCCAGGACGGCGGTGACACCGGCCCCGGCCACCAGGTCGAGGCCGTCCACCGCGGTCTTGCCGCCGTACCGCTTCACCAGGGCCTGGACCTGGACCACGGGCTCACTTCGCATGGGCGCCAAGTCTAGGGACGCGGTGGCCGGGCCGGTCGGGCGGGTGCGACGACGTCCCCCGCACGGGGACGGTGCAGCGGCAGCCACCCCTGCGCGTAGGCGACCGCGTCGGCCACGGGGAACAGCCGCGCGTCCGCCGCGCCCACCCGGCCCCGCACGACGGGACGGTCCCGCTCGAAGTCGTCACCCAGCTGGTCGAACCGCTCCGAGGTGATCGACACCTCCGTCACCCGCTGCCAGCCGCCCCCGGGCGCCGGGCGGCCCACCTCGACCAGGGGTGCCGGGGTGCGGTACTCGGCCAGGTGGAACGCGGTGCACGCGTCGTAGCCCGCGCCGAGCAGCAGCACCCGCGCGCCCCGCTCCTCCAGGCGGGCCAGCGGGCTCCGCTCGCCCAGCCGGCAGTCGGGCGCGTGACCGTCGAGGACGGCCGCGGCGGCCGGTCCCAGTGCCGCGAAGGAGGTCTCCGGATGCGCGCTGCGCAGGGCGCCGGGCCAGGTCCGTACCGTCTCCGGGACGATGCCGACCCCGCGCGAGGGCGAGACCAGCGGGTCGTAGGCGGGCATCGTCGCCCGGATGGTCTCCCACCACTCCTCGGGCACCGGCGGGCTGCTCCAGAGCGCCGGGTCGGAGAGGTCACCGGTCTGCGTGGGCACCACGAGGGTGCCGCCCGGGCCGAGGGTGTCCAGCAGGGCGTGGACGACGGTGACCGGGCCGCCGTTGACCCAGCCGAGCGAGCGGAGGGACGAGTGGACCAGGAGGAGCTCACCGGGGCGGACGCCGAGTGCGCGCAGCTGTGCGGCCAGCGCGTCACGGGTGACGAGAGGGCCGGTGGGAGGGGGTGTCGACATGTGCACGGAGTCTTCCGGACCTGGGGCAGACGTACCATCCACTTGATCGACCGGTGATCGTTTCCGCAGGTCAGCTTAGGTATGCCTAAGTGATGTACGGCACCGCCGGGCGGACCGGACGTGGCTTGCCCGGTCCTGAGGAATTACGCAACAATGGCGTTGTGAAAAACGTCGGCGAGGCTCGGGAGACCCCCACGGGGGCCCCTCAGGAGGAGTTCGCGACCGGTGAGCGCTCGACGCGCAACCGGGTCGCGCGGTCCATCCTGGATCACGGGCCGTCGACCGTCGCCGAGCTCGCCGGACGCCTCGGACTCACCCAGGCGGCCGTCCGGCGCCATCTCGACGCTCTGGTCGCCGACGATGTCGTGCAACCCCGTGAGCAGCGGGTCTACGGAGCGCGGACGCGGGGCCGGCCGGCCAAGGTGTTCGCCCTGACCGACTGCGGCCGGGACGCCTTCGACCAGTCGTACGACAAGCTCGCCATGGACGCGCTGCGCTGGATCGCCGAGCACGCGGGCGGTGAGGAGGCGGTCGTCGCCTTCGCCCGCGCGCGGATCGCCGCCCAGGCGCGGGCCTACCGCGAGGCGGTCGACCAGGCCGCCCCCGAGGGCCGGACCGAAGCGCTGGCCAAGGCCCTGAGCGAGGACGGGTACGCTGCTACGGCGCGCAGCGCGCCGCTCCCGCACCGCGGCGAGCAGCTCTGCCAGCACCACTGCCCGGTCGCCCACGTCGCCGAACAGTTCCCGCAGCTCTGCGAGGCGGAGACCGAGATCTTCTCCCAGTTGCTCGGGACACACGTCCAGCGGCTGGCGACGATCGCGCACGGCGACGGCGTGTGCACGACGTTCATCCCCGGGGCGCCGCACAGCGCCGGGGGGCCGCACGCCGCCGGGAAGGCCCCACCGGCCCCCGCGGCACCGGCACCGAAGACTTCCAAGACCACCCACAACGCATCTGCAAGCACGGCCGGGAGGAACCCCGCATGACTCTCCCCACGGAGACTGCCCACCCTGAGCTCGAGGGCCTGGGCAAGTACGAATACGGCTGGGCCGACTCCGACGAGGCCGGTGCCGCAGCGAAGCGCGGACTGAACGAGGACGTCGTCAACGACATCTCCGGGAAGAAGTCCGAGCCGGAGTGGATGAACAAGCTCCGCCTCAAGGGCCTGAAGCTCTTCGAGAAGAAGCCCATGCCGAACTGGGGCTCCGACCTGTCGGGCATCGACTTCGACAACATCAAGTACTTCGTGCGGTCCACGGAGAAGCAGGCCCAGTCGTGGGAGGACCTGCCCGAGGACATCAAGAACACGTACGACAAGCTCGGCATCCCCGAGGCGGAGAAGCAGCGCCTCGTCGCCGGTGTCGCCGCCCAGTACGAGTCGGAGGTCGTCTACCACCAGATCCGTGAGGACCTGGAGGAGCAGGGCGTCATCTTCCTCGACACCGACACCGCGCTGAAGGAGCACCCGGAGCTCTTCAAGGAGTACTTCGGCACGGTCATCCCGGCCGGTGACAACAAGTTCGCCGCGCTGAACACCGCCGTGTGGTCCGGCGGCTCCTTCATCTACGTGCCGAAGAACGTGCACGTGGAGATCCCGCTCCAGGCCTACTTCCGCATCAACACGGAGAACATGGGCCAGTTCGAGCGGACCCTGATCATCGTCGACGAGGGTGCCTACGTGCACTACGTCGAGGGCTGCACGGCGCCGATCTACAAGTCGGACTCGCTGCACTCGGCCGTGGTCGAGATCATCGTCAAGAAGAACGCCCGCTGCCGTTACACGACCATCCAGAACTGGTCGAACAACGTCTACAACCTGGTCACCAAGCGCGCCGTGGCGTACGAGGGCGCGACCATGGAGTGGATCGACGGCAACATCGGCTCCAAGGTGACGATGAAGTACCCGGCCGTCTACCTGATGGGCGAGCACGCCAAGGGCGAGACCCTCTCCATCGCCTTCGCGGGCGAGGGCCAGCACCAGGACGCGGGCGCCAAGATGGTCCACATGGCCCCGAACACCTCCTCGAACATCGTCTCCAAGTCGGTGGCCCGCGGCGGTGGCCGCACCTCCTACCGCGGCCTGATCGAGATCGGCGAGGGCGCCCCCGGCGCCAAGTCGAACGTGCTGTGCGACGCGCTGCTCGTCGACACCATCTCCCGCTCGGACACCTACCCCTACGTGGACGTCCGCGAGGACGACGTGTCCATGGGCCACGAGGCGACCGTCTCCAAGGTCTCCGAGGACCAGCTCTTCTACCTGATGAGCCGCGGCCTCTCCGAGGACGAGGCGATGGCGATGATCGTGCGCGGCTTCGTCGAGCCGATCGCCAAGGAGCTGCCCATGGAGTACGCGCTGGAGCTCAACCGGCTGATCGAGCTGCAGATGGAGGGCTCGGTCGGCTGACGACCGCAGCCGCCTCCCGGCAGTGACGGCCCGCCCCCCCTCAACACGCGGGCGGGCCGCCCGATCACAACTGACTTGACGTAGGAAGAGAGCAGAACGACAGTCATGGCTGAGGCCCAGAATCTCCCGGTCGGTTCCACGACCGCCGGTGCCATCGCGGTGGCGGCGGAGGCCGACTCCACCGTCGCCACCCGCATGAGCGCGCCCCCGTCCTTCGACGTGGCGGACTTCCCCGTCCCCACCGGTCGCGAGGAGGAGTGGCGGTTCACCCCGCTGGAGCGCCTGCGCGGGCTGCACGACGGCACCGCGGTCGCCGGCGGCAACGGCCTGAAGGCCGAGCTCGACGCCCCCGAGGGCGTCACCGTCGAGGCCGTCGGCCGTGACGACGCGCGGCTCGGCCGGGCCGGCACGCCGGTGGACCGGATCGCCGCCCAGGCGTACTCCGCGTTCGAGCAGGCCTCGGTCGTGACCGTGCCCAAGGAGACCGTCCTCACCGAGCCGATCCGCATCGCCGTGCACGGCGAGGGCGGCACCGCCTTCGGCCACACGGTCGTCGAGCTCGGCGCCTTCGCCGAGGCCGTGGTCGTCATCGACCACACCGGTGACGCGGTGCTCGCCGCCAACGTCGAGTACGTCCTCGGTGACGGCGCCAAGCTGACCGTCGTCTCCGTCCAGGACTGGGACGACACGGCCGTGCACGTCGCCCAGCACAACGCGCTCGTCGGCCGCGACGCCTCCTTCAAGTCGGTCGTCGTCACCTTCGGCGGCGACGTCGTCCGCCTGCACCCGCGCGTGTCGTACGCGGGCACCGGCGGCGAGGCCGAGCTGTTCGGCCTGTACTTCACCGACAAGGGCCAGCACCAGGAGCACCGCCTCCTGGTCGACCACAACACCCCGCACTGCAAGTCGAACGTCGTCTACAAGGGCGCGCTCCAGGGCGACAACGCGCACGCGGTGTGGATCGGTGACGTGCTCATCGAGGCCAAGGCCGAGGGCACCGACACCTACGAGATGAACCGCAACCTCGTCCTCACGGACGGCGCGCGCGTCGACTCGGTCCCGAACCTGGAGATCGAGACCGGCGAGATCGTCGGCGCCGGCCACGCGTCCGCGACCGGCCGCTTCGACGACGAGCAGCTCTTCTACCTGATGTCCCGCGGCATCCCGCAGCACGAGGCGCGCCGCCTGGTGGTCCGCGGCTTCTTCGCCGAGCTGGTCCAGCAGATCGGTGTCAAGGACATCGAGGAGCGTCTGCTCGCCAAGATCGACGAGGAGTTGGAGGCTTCGGTCGCATGACGACCTACGTACGCGCGTGCGCGGTGAGCGAGCTGGAGGAGGACACCCCGAAGCGGGTGGAGCTCGACGGCACGCCGGTCGCGGTCGTCCGTACCGAGGGCGAGGTGTTCGCGGTCAACGACATCTGCTCGCACGCGAACGTCTCGCTCTCCGAGGGCGAGGTGGACAACTGCCAGATCGAGTGCTGGCTGCACGGTTCCGCCTTCGACCTCCGCACCGGCAAGCCGTCCGGCCTTCCCGCGACGCGCCCCGTCCCCGTATACCCCGTAAAGATCGAAGGGGACGACGTGCTCGTCTCCCTCACCCAGGAGTCCTGAGGCACCCATGGCTACGCTTGAAATCCGAGACCTGCACGTCACCGTCGAGGCCGACAACGCCACGAAGGAGATCCTCAAGGGCGTCGACCTCACCGTGAAGCAGGGCGAGACGCACGCCATCATGGGCCCCAACGGCTCCGGCAAGTCGACCCTCGCCTACTCCCTCGCGGGTCACCCGAAGTACACGATCACCGGCGGCACCGTCACCCTCGACGGCGAGGACGTCATCGAGATGTCCGTCGACGAGCGCGCCCGCGCCGGCCTCTTCCTCGCCATGCAGTACCCGGTCGAGGTTCCCGGCGTCTCGGTCTCCAACTTCCTGCGCACCTCCGCCACCGCCATCCGCGGCGAGGCCCCCAAGCTGCGCACCTGGGTGAAGGAGGTCAAGGAGGCCATGCAGCGCCTCAACATGGACCCCGCCTTCGCCGAGCGCAACGTCAACGAGGGCTTCTCCGGCGGTGAGAAGAAGCGCCACGAGATCCTCCAGCTGGAGCTGCTCAAGCCGAAGATGGCGATCCTCGACGAGACGGACTCCGGCCTCGACGTCGACGCGCTGCGCGTGGTCTCCGAGGGCGTCAACCGCGTCCGCGAGACCGGCGAGGTCGGCACCCTGCTGATCACCCACTACACGCGCATCCTGCGCTACATCAAGCCCGACCACGTCCACGTCTTCGCCAACGGCAAGATCGTCGAGTCCGGCGGCGCCGAGCTGGCGGACAAGCTGGAGAACGAGGGCTACGAGGCGTACACGAAGGGCGGCGCATCCGAGTGACACAGCTGCCGGGCCTCCTCGACACTGAGGCGATCCGCAAGGACTTCCCGATCCTCGACCGCGTCCTGCACGACGGCAAGAAGCTCGTCTACCTGGACAACGCCGCGACCTCGCAGACCCCGCGCCAGGTCATCGACGTCCTGGACGAGTACTACGAGCAGCACAACGCCAACGTCCACCGCGGTGTGCATGTGCTCGCCGAGGAGGCCACGGCGCTGTACGAGGGCGCGCGCGACAAGGTGGCGGCGTTCGTCAACGCGCCCAGCCGCGACGAGGTGATCTTCACCAAGAACGCCTCCGAGTCACTCAACCTCGTGGCCAACATGCTCGGCTGGGCCGACGAGCCCTACCGGGTCGACCACGAGACCGAGATCGTCATCACGGAGATGGAGCACCACTCCAACATCGTCCCGTGGCAGCTGCTGTCGCAGCGCACCGGCGCGAAGCTGAAGTGGTTCGGCCTCACCGACGACGGCCGCCTGGACCTGTCGAACATCGACGAGGTCATCACGGAGAAGACGAAGATCGTCTCTTTCGTGCTGGTGTCGAACATCCTGGGCACCGTGAACCCCGTCGAGGCCATCGTGCGCCGCGCGCAGGAGGTCGGGGCCCTGGTCCTGATCGACGCCTCGCAGGCCGCGCCGCACATGCCGCTGGACGTGCAGGCCCTCCAGGCCGACTTCGTGGCCTTCACCGGCCACAAGATGTGCGGCCCGACCGGCATCGGCGTGCTCTGGGGCCGCCAGGAGCTGCTGGAGGACCTGCCGCCGTTCCTGGGCGGCGGTGAGATGATCGAGACGGTGTCGATGCACTCCTCGACGTACGCCCCGGCGCCCCACAAGTTCGAGGCGGGCACCCCGCCGATCGCCCAGGCGGTCGGCCTCGGTGCGGCGATCGACTACCTGTCGGCCATCGGCATGGACAAGGTCCTCGCCCACGAGAACGCCATCACCGAGTACGCGGTGAAGCGGCTCCTCGAGGTCCCCGACCTGCGGATCATCGGCCCCGCCACGGCCGAGGACCGCGGGGCGGCGATCTCCTTCGCGCTCGGCGACATCCACCCGCACGACGTGGGCCAGGTCCTTGACGAGCAGGGCATCGCGGTACGTGTCGGTCATCACTGCGCGCGGCCCGTCTGCCTCCGCTACGGAATTCCTGCGACCACACGAGCGTCGTTCTATCTGTACTCCACGCCCGCCGAGGTCGACGCACTGGTCGAGGGGCTGGAGCACGTACGGAACTTCTTCGGCTGAGGGGCGTGCTGAAACGGTGAAGCTGGATTCGATGTACCAGGACGTCATCCTGGACCACTACAAGAACCCGCACGGGCGGGGCTTGCGGGACGGTGACGCCGAGGTGCACCACGTGAACCCGACGTGCGGCGACGAGATCACCCTGCGCGTGAAGTACGACGGCACGACCATCAGTGACGTCTCCTACGAGGGCCAGGGCTGCTCCATCAGCCAGGCCTCGGCCTCCGTGCTGAACGAGCTCCTCGTCGGCAAGGAGCTGTCCGACGCGCAGCGCATCCAGGAGACCTTCCTGGAGCTGATGCAGTCGAAGGGCAAGCTGGAGCCGGACGACGCGATGGAGGAGGTCCTGGAGGACGCGGTCGCGTTCGCCGGGGTCTCCAAGTATCCGGCCCGGGTGAAGTGCGCGCTGCTGAGCTGGATGGCCTGGAAGGACGCGACGGCCCAGGCCCTGGACGGAGCCGACGCCGACGCCGAGAGGAAGACCGCATGACCGAGACCGCTGAGAAGATGAAGCCGGCCTCCGAGGAGGAGGTCCGCGAGGCCCTGTACGACGTCGTCGACCCCGAGCTGGGCATCGACGTCGTCAACCTCGGACTGATCTACGGCATCCACATCGACGACGCGAACATCGCGACGATCGACATGACCCTGACGTCGGCGGCCTGCCCGCTGACGGACGTGATCGAGGACCAGGCGAAGTCCGCCACGGACGGCCTGGTCAACGAGTTGCGCATCAACTGGGTCTGGATGCCGCCGTGGGGCCCCGACAAGATCACGGACGACGGCCGGGAGCAGCTGCGGGCGCTCGGGTTCAACGTCTGAGACACCGTGCCACGAAGGGCGGCACCCCCTCGGGGGCGCCGCCCTTCGGCGTGCGCGAGACCCGATGCGTACGGCCGTACACAACGCCGCGTAAGCTTCCCACGTGACCTACCTGCTGCTTTTCGGGGCCATCGCCGCCGAAGTGATCGCGACGACCTCCATGAAGTTCAGCGAGGGCTTCAGCAAGCTGTGGCCCTCGGTGCTGACCGCCGTCGGCTACGTGATCTCCTTCTACCTGCTCGCCCAGGCCCTGAAGAGCATGTCGATCGGCACGGCCTACGCGATCTGGTCCGGTGTCGGCACCGCCACGGTCGCGGTCATCGGGCTGATCGCCTTCGGCGAGGCGCTGACCGCCGCGAAGGTCGCCGGCGTCGCGCTGATCATCGCCGGAGTGGTGGTGCTGAACCTCGGGGGCGGGCACTGATGCCCCGCCGGTACGACCCCGGGCGCCGCGAGCGGATCGTCGACGCGGCGGTCCGGGTGGTGGCGGAGAAGGGGCTAGCCGGGCTGAGCCACCGCACGGTGGCCGCCGCGGCGGACGTGCCGCTCGGCTCGACGACGTACCACTTCGAGACCCTCGACGACCTGCTGGTCGCCGCCTTCCGCCGGGCCGGCGAGAACTACCTCGACGTGATCGCCGCAGGCGACTCCCTCACGTCCGGCACCACCGGCCTCGCCGCCGATCTCGCCCGGCTGACGGGGGAGTGGCTGGCGGGCGGCCGTACGGGCCTGGAGATGGAGTACGAGCTGTACCTGGCCGCGCTGCGCCGCCCCGCGCTGCGGCCCGTCGCCGCCGAGTGGACCGCACGGTTCACGGCCCTGCTCACCCGCCGCACGGACCCCGTCACCGCGCGCGCCGTGGCCGCCCTGATCGACGGCGTCTGCCTGCAGGTGCTGCTGACGGACGCGGCGTACGACGAGGAGTGCACGCGGGAGATGCTGGCGCGGCTGCTGCCCTGACCGCGCACCGAGACGTCCGCGCACGAGTTCGCCCAGACGCCCCCCGGCCGGTTAGGTTGCCCTCATGACCGACACGACTGCTCCTCGCACCACCGGCGCCGCGGCCGCCGGCCTCGCCACGATCGCCGCCGACGGCACCGTCCTCGACACCTGGTTCCCCGCCCCCGCGCTCACCGGGGAGCCCGGCCCCGCCGGCACGGAGCGGCTGTCCGCCGAGCGGGCCGTCGAACTGCTCGGCGAGGGCGCGGCCAAGGCGATCGGCCCGGACGCCCGCCGGGGCGTCGAGGTGGTCGCGGTCCGCACGGTCATCGCCTCGCTCGACGAGAAGCCGCTCGACGCGCACGACGTCTACCTGCGCCTCCACCTGCTCTCGCACCGCCTGGTCAAGCCGCACGGGCAGAGCCTGGACGGCATCTTCGGACACCTCGCCAACGTCGCCTGGACCTCCCTCGGCCCGGTCGCCGTGGACGACCTGGAGAAGGTCCGGCTCAACGCCCGCGCCGAGGGCCTGCACCTCCAGGTCACCTCCGTCGACAAGTTCCCGCGCATGACGGACTACGTCGCCCCCAAGGGCGTCCGCATCGCCGACGCCGACCGGGTTCGCCTCGGCGCCCACCTCGCCGAGGGCACCACGGTCATGCACGAGGGCTTCGTCAACTTCAACGCGGGCACGCTCGGCACCTCCATGGTCGAGGGCCGCATCTCCGCGGGCGTCGTCATCGGCGACGGCTCCGACATCGGCGGCGGCGCCTCCACCATGGGCACCCTGTCCGGCGGCGGCAACGTCATCATCTCCGTCGGCGAGCGCTGCCTGGTCGGCGCCGAGGCGGGCGTCGGCATCGCGCTCGGCGACGAGTGCGTGGTCGAGGCCGGCCTGTACGTCACCGCCGGCACCCGGGTGACGCTGCCCGACGGCCAGGTCGTCAAGGCCCGCGAGCTCTCCGGCGCCTCGAACATCCTCTTCCGCCGCAACTCGGTCACCGGCACCGTCGAGGCCCGCCCGAACAACGCGGTCTGGGGCGGTCTGAACGAGGTCCTGCACAGCCACAACTGACGGACGGAGCACGGGCCGGCGCTCACCGCGCGCCGGCCAGCTCCTCGTACCGCGCCAGCAGCCCGTCGGCCGTCTCCCGGCCGACGGGCCGCAATGGTGGGCGGACCGGTCCGGACGGCAGGTCGAGCCGGGCGAGCAGTGCCTTCACCGTGACGGTGCCGGGCAGGCCGGCGGCCATCACCGCCTCGATCAGCGGGACGGCGCGCCGCTGCAGCCGGGCGGCGCCGTCCGTGTCGCCCGCGTCGAAGGCGTCGACGATCGCCCGGAAGTGCCGGGGCACCGCGTTCGCCACCGTGCCGATGTAACCGGCCCCGCCGAGCGCGTACAGCGGGAGGACGTACTCGTCGCACCCCGTGTAGTACGCCAGGTCCGTCGCGGCCAGTACCTTCTCCGTACCGAGCAGGTCGTACGCGCAGTCCTTGACCGCCACGATGCGCGGATGCCGGGCCGGCCCGATCAGGGTGGCGGGCTCGATGCGGGTGCCGGTGCGCCCGGGGCGAGCGGCAGGCCGCAGGAGTCGGCGATCCGGACAGGACCAGACCGTCGCAGCCCCCGTCCACCAGCCGGACGGCGAGCCGCTGCGCGCCGTCCAGGTCCAGCGCCCCCGACGGGGCGAAGGGGGTGATCATCGCGCAGAGCGCGCGGCCGAAAGGAGCGGGGCGTCGAGTCGTCATGGGGAGTAGTGTCGACGGGACCACCGTGAAGGACTACTTGAATCCGCTGCACGATACCGGCCAGATCCGCTGTACGAACGGTCGTCAGTGCCGGACACGGTCACGGGAGGCGTCATGAGGCTCGGCAAGGCACTCGCCACCGGAACCGCACAGGAGCGGGCCCCGTTTCGGCAGGAGGAGACTCCGGCCGAGGACCGGCGACTCGGCCATGACACCGAGGAAGAGGCAGCTGCGGCCGAAGAAGCGCCGGCCGCGTCATGAGGCTGCGGCTCCCCGAGGAACGTCCGGCGGAGCCGCCGACCGGGTACAAGATCGCCCACCCGATGCTCTCCCAGGACGGGACACGGGCGGGCTTCACCGGGGTGTCGCTGGGCGGCGCGCTGCCCTACGCGGTCCTCGACGAGGCGCGGTGCCTCTACGGACGGCGGCACCGGACGCCCGCACGGCTGTGCGGCTGCGGCTTCCACTGCGTGCACGACCGGTCGGCGGCCGAGGGCCTGCTGTGCACCGCCGAGCACCGCACGGCCGTCCTGCTGGAGGTCACCGTCCTCGGCGCGTACATCCGCTTCGAGCGCGGCTTCCGCTACGCCCGCCAGCGGGTGCGCACGGCGACCCTCGGGCCGTGCGCGTGCGGTGCGCCGGCCGGCGCCCTGGCCGACGCGGGCTGGGGG
>NZ_JAVRHI010000281.1:0-70343 GCF_034105845.1 Streptomyces sp. CRN 30
CACGGCGGCGGCACCGGCTCCTTCGACGTCTCGGCCGCGCTGGCGGCCGGCCCCCGCTCGTCGGGCGACGACCCGGCGCCCCACGACGACCAGCCGTTCTTCCCGGTGAACGGCGCGGACGGCCCCGGCGGCCCGGCCACCGGTGACCGTCGTCTGAACCCGCCTCCGGTGCCCGACCTGGGCCTGGGCGGCCCGCCGCAGGGCGGCCCAGGCGTGCCCGGCGCCCGCCGCGGCGGCAGCCCCTTCGACGGCCCCGGCAGCGACTTCTCCGCCCCGGGCAGCGACTACCCCGGCCCCGGCGGCCTCAGCGACGACACGGCCGTCCTCACGCCGCAGCGTCCGGTGCCCCAGCCGGGCGGCCCCCGGGACGACGTCTCCGGGCACACCCCCGCCAGTGGCATCCCGGTCGTCCCGCCCGGCGCCCAGGACGACCGGCTCGGTCCGCCCGTTCCCGGCGGCGGTCCGGTGTCCGCCACGCCGCCGCGGCAGCCGGAGGCGGCGCAGACCCCGGCCGCCCCCGCGAAGCCGGCGAAGAAGAAGGGCCGCAGCAAGCTGGTGCTCCTCGCCGGCGGCCTGGTGTTCGTCGCGGCCGGGGTGTACGGCGCCGGGCTCCTGATGAACCACTCCGACGTGCCCAAGGGCACCACCGTGCTCGGCGTCGACATCGGCGGCGGCACCCGGGACGAGGCCGTCAAGAAGCTCGACGAGGGCCTCGGCGACCGCACCGGCAAGGAACTGAAGCTGACGGTCGACGGCAAGACGGTGTCGCTCCGGCCGGACCAGGCGGGTCTGCTGCTCGACAGCGACGCCACGGTCGACGCGGCCGCGGGCGCCGACTACAACCCGGTCTCCGTGATCGGCTCGCTCTTCGGGCAGCAGCGCGTCGTCGACCCCGTCATGCCCGTCGACGAGGAGAAGCTGCAGGCCGCTCTGGAGGGCGCCGCGGGCAGCTCCGGGTCCGCGGGCGAGGGCACGATCAAGTTCGAGTCCGGCAAGGCCGTCGCCGTGTACGGCAAGGGCGGCCAGGGCATCGACGTCGGCGCCTCCACCGAGGCCGTCCAGGCGGCGTACCGCACCCAGGTCGAGACCGGCACGGCCGCCGCCGTGCAGGTACCCACGACCGAACGGCAGCCGTCGGTGTCCGACGCCGAGGTCGACCGCATGATGAAGGAGTTCGCAGAGCCCGCGATGTCCGGGAACGTCACGATCGAGGCGGGCGGGGCGTTCATCGAGTTCAGCCCCGAGAACTCGCTGTGGAAGTTCCTCGGCGTCAAGGCGCAGGACGGCAAGCTCGTCGAGTACTACGACAAGAACGCCCTTCAGGAGCTGTACGGCGGCGCCTTCGACGGCGTCCTGATCACCCGGGGCAACGGCGAGCAGACCGCGGTGACCCCGGAGGACGTCATCGGCGCCCTCCGCCCGGCCCTGCTCGGCAGGACCACGGCCGAACGCACGGGCGTGATCGAGACCGACCCGAGCTGACGGCCCGGTCGGTACGCGGTCCGAAGGGGCCTCCGGTGTCCACCGGAGGCCCCTTCGGCGCTCGCCGGCGCGGCCGACCGCGACGGATCCGTGGCTAGTTGAGCATCGCCCGTGCCGCCCGCGCCTGCCGCCGCACCCGCTCCGCCGCGGGCCCGTCCACCGGGGCGACCACCTCGGCGTACGCGTCCAGTTCCGTGGCGCCCCGCAGGAAGTCCCCGCGCTGGACCAGCAGCTGGGCGTGCTCGTGGCGCAGCCGCGCCGGGTGCGAGGGCAGCAGCAGCGACAGCTCCACCGCCCACAGCGACACGTCCGACCGCTCGGGCCGGCCGGCCGCCCACGCCCGGATGTTGTTCAGGACGCGCTGGACGACCTCGAGCGGCGTCGCGGGGGTGAGCATCGACGGATCGAGCGGCGCCCCGGTGGCCCCCGCGACCAGCAGCTCCGCGTCCCCGCCGGTCAGCGGGCAGCCCCCGGCGAAGGGGTCGGCGAGCACCTGCTCCTCCTGCGAGCCGCCGAACCCGACCACGAAGTGCCCGGGCAGCGCCACCCCGTACACCGGTGCACCCGCCCGGCGGGCGACCTCCATCCACACCACCGACAGCAGGATCGGCAGCCCGCGCCGCCGCCGCAGCACCTCGTGCAGCAGCGAGGACTCCAGCCGCTGGTAGTCGCCGGGCGAGCCGCGGAACGCGCAGCGCCCGCCGAGGAGGTCGGCCAGCGCCTGCGCCCAGGCACGGGGGCCGCCGGCCCGGAACGGCAGCTGTCCGGCCAGCCGGTCGAGCTCGATCTGCGCCGCGTCGATCCCGGCCTCGGTCAGCGTCCCGTCGGCCGCGGCCCCCACGAGCAGGCACAGCGCCGCCAGGTCGGGCCGTTCGGAGCGCGCCTCCTCGGCGAACCGCCGCCGCACCTCGGCGGCCCGGCCGTGCTCCGGTGGCTGGGGCGCACGCATAGCAGCCTCGTGCCCGGTCACCGCGATCGGTACGTCTCGGCAGCGAGGACGCCGTTACGGGCCGCCTCCGGGCCGCGGTAGTGGTGGTACACGTGGTGCGCCGCGAAGCCCGCGCCCGCGTACAGGGCCTGCGCGCCCGCGTTGTCCGTCTCCACCTGCAGCCAGGCCGCCGAGGCGCCCTCGTCGAGGGCCTGGCGGGCGAGGGCCGCCAGCACTGCGGAGGCCAGCCCCTGCCTGCGGTGCTCCGGGGCCACCTCGACCGCCGCGAACCCGGCCCAGCGGCCGTCGACCACACAGCGTCCGATCGCCGCCGGTGCCTCGCCCGCCGCGCCCGGCACGGCCGCGAACCACACCGAGGGCCCGCTCGTGAGAACCTTCAGCGCGACCTCGGTCACCCCCCTGCGTTGGTAGCGGCCGAGCCACCCCTCGTCCGCGGTGCGCGACAGCACGACCCCGCGGGTGATCTCCCGGTCGGCGAGGGGAGCCAGGGGGCCGGTCCACAGCTCGGCGGTCACCTCGCGCGTCCAGCCCCGCCGTTCCAGCTCGGCGCCCAGCAACTCCTGCGTGCCCTCGGCACCGGTGGCGACCTGCGCGAGCGCGGGCAGGCCCCGGGCCGCGTACCAGTCCCGAACGTACGCCAGCGCCTCGTCCAGCGGTCTGTCCGGTTCACCCACGGGCAGCAGCGAGTTGGCGCGCCGGGTGAAACCGGAGGCCGCGCGCAGCTCCCACTCACCCAGGAACTCGCGCTCCACCGGCTGCCAGCCGCGCGCCGCCACCCGCGCCAGTTCCGGGAACGAGGCGGCCGGGCCCCGTCTGCGGGCCGGTGCGGCCGGCACCACCTTGGCCGCTACCAGCGACGACTCCGCGATGCGGACCCGCTCGCCGGTACGCCGTGTGATCACCAGCACACCTTCGTCCCATGATGTGAGAACGCCCACCGTGTCGGTGAATTTCCCCCTCTCGCCGCCGGTCCCGTCGATCCGCCGGACCGAGACGCGTTTGCCCACGTCAGCGGCGTTGATACGGACCTCGAGTCGCCCGCCGACAGAGAATTCCACAGGTCGGTTCACCCCTCCTGTTCGGATCATGCCCAGGAACGGAGATACTAGGTGCGGGCATCGACGACGCCGCGCTCCCGCGCGCCAGGCGGCGGAGCCTGAGGAGGCCCGCCAGCGCCCTACCGAGGAGGAACGACAGCGTGACCTACGTCATCGCAGAGCCTTGTGTCGACGTCAAGGACAAGGCGTGCATCGAGGAGTGCCCGGTCGACTGCATCTATGAGGGCCAGCGGTCCCTCTACATCCACCCGGACGAATGCGTCGACTGTGGTGCCTGTGAGCCGGTCTGCCCGGTCGAGGCGATCTTCTACGAGGACGACACTCCGGAGGAGTGGAAGGACTACTACAAGGCGAACGTCGAGTTCTTCGACGAGCTGGGCTCGCCCGGCGGCGCCAGCAAGCTGGGTCTGATCGAGCGCGACCACCCGTTCGTCGCGGGCCTGCCCCCGATGAACCAGGGGCACTGAGCGCCCGATGGAGCAGGACCGCCCCGAGCGGTCCGCGCCCGCGCCGCCTCGGTCCCGTACGGCCCGATCGATCCGATCGCCGTACGGGGCCGAGGCGTTCGCCGTACGAACGGTACGTACTGCCGGTCACCGCACCCGAGGAACGTACGTACGAGAAAGTGAGCCAGTAATCGTGTCCGCAGTCAGCGACAGGCTTCCCACCTTCCCCTGGGACAGGCTGGAGCCCTACAAGGCCACCGCCGCCGCCCATCCGGGCGGCATCGTCGACCTGTCCGTCGGCACCCCGGTCGACCCGGTTCCCGAGCTGGTCCAGAAGGCGCTGTCGGCCGCGGCCGACTCGCCGGGCTATCCGACCGTCTGGGGCACCTCCGAGCTGCGCGACGCGATCACGAGCTGGCTCACGCGCCGCCTCGGCGCCCGTGACGTGACCCACCGGCACGTGCTGCCCGTCGTCGGCTCCAAGGAGTTCGTGGCCTGGCTCCCGACCCAGCTGGGCCTCGGTCCGGGCGACCGGGTCGCCTTCCCGCGCCTGGCCTACCCGACGTACGAGGTGGGAGCCCGGCTGGCGCGCGCGGAGTACGTGGCCTACGACGACCCGACGGAGCTGGACCCCGCGGGCCTGAAGCTCCTCTGGCTGAACTCGCCGTCGAACCCGACCGGCCGCGTCCTGTCCAAGGAGGAGCTCACCCGGATCGTCGCGTGGGCCCGTGAGCACGCGATCCTCGTCCTCTCCGACGAGTGCTACCTGGAGCTGGGCTGGGGAGCCGACCCCGTCTCCGTCCTGCACCCGGACGTCTGCGGCGGCTCGTACGAGGGGATCGTCGCCGTCCACTCGCTGTCCAAGCGCTCCAACCTGGCGGGCTACCGGGCGGCCTTCGTCGCCGGTGACCCGGAGGTGCTCGGCCCGCTGCTGCAGATCCGCAAGCACGGCGGCATGATGACCTCCGCGCCGACCCAGGCGGCCGTGGTGGCGGCCCTCGGCGACGACAGCCACGTCCACGAGCAGCGGGAACGGTACGCGGCCCGCCGCACCGCCCTGCGCGACGCCCTGCTCGGGCACGGCTTCCGCATCGAGCACAGCGAGGCGAGCCTGTACCTGTGGGCGACCCGCGACGAGTCCTGCTGGGACACGGTGGCGCACCTGGCGGAGCGCGGCATCCTCGTGGCGCCCGGCGACTTCTACGGCCCGGCGGGCGAGCGGTACGTCCGCGTGGCGTTCACGGCGACGGACGAGCGCGTCGCGGCGGCGGTCGAGCGCCTCTAGGACCCGCGTCACCGCCCCGGCCGGGCACCGCGCCGCTCCAGGAGTCGACACGACGGCGGGGGCGCGGGAGACAAACGTTCGTCTCCCGCGCCCCCGCCGTCGTCGTACCGGCCGAGCGGCGGTCCGTCAGCCGAGGGCCGGCAGTCCGTTCAGCGGCAGGCCCTGGGTGGGCAGGCCGTTGGTGTTGAGGCTCTCGGTGGGCAGCCCCTTGCCGACCGTCTCGGTCGCGCCGCCGAGCAGGTTGCCGGCGGGGCCCGTCGCGTGGCCGGTCGCGCCCTGGGCGGCCGTCCCCTCGGTGACCGGAGCCGAGGCCCGGACGGCCTTGGCGCCGGCCTGGCCGACGGTCCTGCGCACGGTCGGGACCGCCTTCTTCACGGCGCCGGGCTTCTTCGCGAGGCCGGTCACCTCCTGCGCCACACTGCCGGCGGTGTCGGTGACGTGCGACCCGTCCAGGGCGGTCAGGCCGCCGACGTTCGGGGCGGCGGGGAGCTCGGGCGCCGCGCTCGCGGAGCCGGCCGCACCGACCACCGAGGCCGCTCCCGCTGCGGTGAGCAGCGCGGCACGGGCGATCCGGTGGGTCAGGGGGAGGGACATGATGCTCCTTCGACGGGAGGGAACTGTGGAAGGCCCGGCCGGCATCGGGGGGTCGATCGTCCGGCGCGGACGCAGTGACTACCGCTCGAGGGCCGCGAAGGTTGCGGTGATCCTATGTAAAGAGTTGGCAATGCATCGCATTATCGGATGGGGGCAAAGAGGGGCGAAGGGGCCCTCCGGCGATCACCCGCCGAGCCCGTACGGCCCAGTGCTCACAAGGGTTCCCGCGCGTCCGGGCGACGCCGCGGGGCGGCCGCGCACGGTGTCGACCGGACGCGACGGACGTACCGCCTACGGGTGAGGGCCGATACCTAGTGTCCAGTGACGATTCGGACCGCTGCGGCGGCGTCGGCCGCCCCGGCGGACTCCCCGCCGCCGTCGTCCTCGCTGCCGCCGTCGTCCACCGTGCGCCAGGTGCCCGTGTCACCGTCGGCGGTCCACACCCGGCCCGCGTAGGAGACGCGTTCGATGTGCAGCGCGGAGGCGTTGGCCACGGCCCAGTGGGCGAGCTCCCAGCCGCGCCGGTGGACGGCTTCCTCGGAGGCCGTGCCGGTCCGTACGGGGACCGTGACGGTGCCGTCGTCCGCGGACGACGGGGAAGGCGAGGGGGAAGGGGTGGGAGAGGACGCGGAGTCCACGTCGGCGGCGGCCGGCTGGAGCACCCCGCGGCCGAAGTCCCGCACCAGCGCGGTCCGTACCGCGTCCGTACCGCCGTCGTGGGTCGGGTCCGGGCTCGCCGCACAGGTCAGCGTGGCCGCCGCGCGGCCGGTGAGGGCGGCGGCGAGCAGCGTGGCGTCCGGTTCGTGCTTCGCGTACGCCTGCGGGTAACCGCTGAGCTGCACGCGCTGCGCGGCCACCGTCAGCGGCAGCCGCGAGTAGCCGGGCACCTCGGCGAGGTGCGTGTAGAACTCGCCCGCCGCGTACGCCGGATCCATGATCTGCCGCTCGGTGCCCCAGCCCTGCGACGGACGCTGCTGGAACAGGCCCAGCGAGTCACGGTCGCCGTAGTCGATGTTGCGCAGGCCCGACTCCTGGAGCGCGGTCGCCAGCGCGATGGTCACCGCCCGCTCGGGCATGCCGCGCGCGGTGCCCACGGCCGCGATCGTGGCCGCGTTGACGGCCTGCTCGGGCGTGAACTCGTAGGACGCGCCGTCGTCCTTCCCGGACACCACCACGCAGCGCGGCGGGCCTCCGGTGACGTACTGCACCGCGAGGTACCCCGCGAGCGCGAGGATCAGGCACAGGGCCGCACCACGACGGAGGAGACGGCCACGACGACGAGCGGACGACGGATCTGACACGCCGTACAACGTACTGGAGTGGTGCGTCGGCGACGCGTGAGCCTGTGGACAACTCGGTGGCGGCTCAGGAGGGTGAGGGGCCGCACGGGCGGGACGTTAGGGTCGTGGGCATGGCCGACACCCCGCTTGACCTCACGCTGGACGCCGCGCGGCTGACCGCGCGGCTCGTCGACTTCCCCTCCGAGAGCGGCACCGAGAAGCCCCTCGCGGACGCGATCGAGGCCGCGCTGCGCGCGCTGCCCCATCTGACGGTCGAGAGGTACGGCAACAACGTCGTCGCCCGCACCGACCTCGGCCGCGCCGAGCGCGTGATCCTCGCCGGGCACATCGACACCGTGCCCATCGCCGACAACGTGCCCTCGCGCCTCGACGACGAGGGCGTGCTGTGGGGCTGCGGCACCTGCGACATGAAGGCGGGCGTGGCGGTGCAACTCCGCATCGCCGCCACCGTTCCCGCCCCCAACCGCGACCTGACCTTCGTCTTCTACGACAACGAGGAGGTCGCCGCCGACCTCAACGGGCTGAAGCACGTGGCCGAGGCGCACCCGGAGTGGCTGGAGGGCGACTTCGCGGTCCTCCTCGAGCCCTCCGACGGCCAGGTCGAGGGCGGCTGCCAGGGCACGCTCCGGGTCCTGCTGAGGACCGCGGGCGAACGCGCCCACTCGGCCCGCGGCTGGATGGGCTCCAACGCGATCCACGCGGCGGCCCCGATCCTGGCCCGCCTCGCGTCGTACGAACCGCGGTACCCGGTGATCGACGGCCTGGAGTACCGGGAGGGCCTCAACGCGGTGGGCATCTCGGGCGGGGTGGCCGGGAACGTCATCCCGGACGAGTGCGTGGTGACGGTCAACTTCCGTTACGCGCCGGACCGCAGCGAGGTCGAGGCGCTGGCGCACGTGCGCGAGGTCTTCGAGGGGTGCGGGGTCGAGGAGTTCGTGGTCGACGACCACAGCGGCGCCGCGCTGCCAGGTCTGTCCCACCCGGCGGCGGCCGCCTTCATCGAGGCCGTCGGCGGCACCCCGCAGCCCAAGTACGGCTGGACGGACGTCTCCCGCTTCAGCGCGCTCGGTGTGCCGGCCGTCAACTACGGTCCGGGCAACCCGCATCTGGCACACAAGCGGGACGAGCGGGTAGAGGTGACGAAGGTCCTCGCGGGCGAGGAGCGGCTGAGGGCGTGGCTGACGTCCTGAGGCGGACACCACGGGCGTGCCGTGCCACGGCTCACGGCATACATGTCCAGGTCCCCCGTCCGTAACCCGCGTCGATCTACGCTGGGGGAGAGAGACAGCACGGTGGGAGGAGCGGACATGGCGACCGGAAACCCCGAGGGGAAGCAGCAGCCACCCGAGGAGCGGCGGCTGGGCCCGGTACTGCGCAGGCGCGGCCAGGTCCAGGAGAGCACGGCCGACCAGCGCCTGCTGGACACGGGCGGCGACTCCGACTGGGTGCACACGGACCCGTGGCGGGTGCTGCGCATCCAGTCGGAGTTCGTCGAGGGCTTCGGCACACTCGCCGATCTCCCCCCGGCGATCAGCGTGTTCGGCTCCGCGCGGACCCCGCGGACCTCTCCCGAGTACGAGGCGGGGGTCGCCCTCGGGCGCGGGCTCGTGGAGGCCGGCTTCGCCGTGATCACCGGTGGTGGTCCGGGCGCCATGGAGGCCGCCAACAAGGGCGCCTGCGACGCGAACGGCGTCTCGGTCGGCCTCGGCATCGAGCTGCCCTTCGAGCAGGGCCTCAACCAGTACGTCGACATAGGGCTCAACTTCCGGTACTTCTTCGTCCGGAAGATGATGTTCGTCAAGTACGCGCAGGGCTTCGTGGTCCTGCCGGGCGGCCTGGGCACGCTGGACGAACTCTTCGAGGCCCTCACCCTCGTCCAGACCCGGAAGGTCACCCGCTTCCCGATCGTCCTCTTCGGCACGGAGTACTGGGGCGGCCTGGTCGACTGGCTGAAGAACACCCTGGTGGCCCAGGGCAAGGCCGCCGAGAAGGACCTCCTGCTGTTCCACCTGACGGACGACGTGGACGAGGCGGTGGCCCTGGTGTCCAAGGAGGCGGGGCGGTAGGTCCCCCCGGGGGGGCGTGACGGGACGGGTCCCGTCACGCCAGCCCGCGTCGCGCCACCGCCGGAGGCCGGTGCCCCGCGATGGACGCCACCATGTCCAGCACCTGCCGCGTCTCCGCCACCTCGTGCACCCGGTACACCCGCGCACCCAGCCACGCCGACACCGCGGTCGTCGCCAGCGTCCCGAGCACCCGCTCCTTGACCGGCTTGTCCAGCGTCTCCCCGACGAAGTCCTTGTTGGAGAGGGAGACCAGCACCGGCCACCCCGTGGCGACCATCTCGTCCAGCCGCCGCGTCGCCTCCAGGCTGTGCCGCGTGTTCTTCCCGAAGTCGTGCCCGGGATCGATGAGCACCGACTCCCGCGGCACCCCGAGGGCCACCGCCCGCTCGGCGAGCCCCACGGTGACCTCCAGGATGTCGGCCATGACGTCGTCGTACGTCACCCGGTGCGGCCGGGTGCGCGGTTCGGCGCCGCCCGCGTGCGTGCACACCAGCCCCACGCCGTACCGCGCCGCGACCTCCGCCAGCTTCGGGTCGACGCCGCCCCACGCGTCGTTCAGCAGGTCCGCGCCCGCCTCGCAGACCGCCTCGCCGACGTCGTGCCGCCAGGTGTCGACGCTGATGACCACGTCGGGGAAGCGCCGCCGCACCTCCGCCACGAAGCCGACCGTCCGCCGCGCCTCCTCCTCGGCGGTGACCTCCTCGCCCGGCCCCGCCTTCACCCCGCCGATGTCGATGATCGCGGCCCCCTCCGCCACCGCCTGCTCCACGCGCGCGAGGGCGGGTTCGTCACGGAAGGTGGCCCCCCGGTCGTAGAAGGAGTCCGGCGTCCGGTTCACGATCGCCATGATCACCGGCTCCTGCGCCCCGAATTCCCGCCTGCCCAGCCTGAGCATTCGCTGTGACCTCTCCCAGTACGTCCCGCTGCCTGACCGCCTGCGACCCTAACTGTCGGACTCGCATGGCACGATCGGACCCTGACACATCCGGCTCCGGCCCGGCCGCACGCGACACGGCCGGCCGGGCACTTCCGCGCCGGCGCGCAGCGCGCCGGCCAAGAGCGTGGGGACCCCAGCGATGTTGATGTTCTTGTTCCTGGTCGTCGCGCTCGCCGTCGTGGTCGCCGCGGTGACCCTCGCCGTGGTGGGCGGTGGCGAGGGCGGCGCCCTGCCGGAGGCCGCGCCCGAGCGGTTCCGGGACGCCCTGCCGTACGACCGCCCGGTGGACCGCACGGACGTGGAGACGCTCCGCTTCCCGGTCGCCGTGCGCGGCTACCGCATGGCGGACGTGGACGACGCGCTGGGCCGCCTCGGCGCCGAACTCGCCGAGCGGGACGCCCGGATCGCCGACCTGGAGGCGGCCCTCGACGGGGCCCGCGCGGCGACGCCGGCGACCACCGCCCCCTCGCTGCACAAGCCGGCGGAGGAGGACCACCGATGAGCGACGCCCTCGCCGGCCCGGACGGCGGGCTCCGCTGCCCCTGGGCGCTGTCCACCGAGGACTACGTGAAGTACCACGACGAGGAGTGGGGCCGCCCGGTCCACGGCGACGACGCGCTGTTCGAGCGCCTGTCGCTGGAGGCCTTCCAGTCCGGGCTGTCCTGGATCACCATCCTGCGCCGCCGGCCCGGCTTCCGGGCGGCCTTCGACGGCTTCCGGATCGCCGCGGTCGCGTCCTTCACCGACGAGGACCGCGCCCGCCTGCTCGCCGACCCGGGCATCATCCGCAACCGCGCCAAGGTCGACGCGACGCTCGCCAACGCGCGCGTGCTGGCGGAGTGGTCCCCGGGCGAGCTGGACGAGCTCATCTGGTCCCACGCCCCCGACCCGGATTCGCGCCCCGTCCCGAAGTCCCTCACCGAGGTCCCGGCCATCACGGACGAGTCGACCGCGCTCTCCAAGGCCCTGAAGAAGCGCGGCCTGCGCTTCGTGGGCCCGACGACGGCGTACGCCCTGATGCAGGCCTGCGGCCTGGTCGACGACCATCTGGCGGACTGCGTGGCACGGCGGGTCCGGCAGGCCGGATGACGGCCCGCAGCCGGCCGCTACCGGCCCAGGTACCGGGGCTTCTCCTTGTGCACGAAGGCCTCCACCGCGATCGCGTGGTCCGCGGAGGAGCCCGCCCTCGTCTGCAGCTCGTCCTCCTTGTCGAGGGTCTCGTCCAGCGAGTGGGACAGCCCGTACGCGAGGGACTCCTTCAGGGCCGCGTACGCCACGGTCGGCCCCTCGGCCAGCGCACGGGCCACCTTCACGGCCTCCCCGGCGAGTTCGTCCGCCGGTACGACACGGTTGGCGATCCCCAGCTCGTACGCGTCCTGCGCGCCGATGGACCGGGGGAAGAGCAGCAGGTCGGCCGCGCGGGAGGGGCCGATCACGCGCGGCAGCGTCCAGGAGATCCCCGAGTCCGCGGTGAGCGCGACGCCCGCGAACGACGTGTTGAAGACGGCCGTCTCCGCGACGACCCGGTAGTCCGCGGCGAGCGCGAAGCCGAAGCCCGCCCCGGCCGCGGCGCCGTTCACGCC
The DNA here is from genome assembly GCF_034105845.1 of Streptomyces sp. CRN 30. Lineage (NCBI taxonomy): Bacteria > Bacillati > Actinomycetota > Actinomycetes > Kitasatosporales > Streptomycetaceae > Streptomyces > Streptomyces sp. CRN 30. Next base: position 11,702 of record NZ_JAVRHI010000281.1, read on the forward strand.
CGCCACCACGGGCTTCGCCATCCCCGCCAGCGCCCGTACGACCGGGTTGTAGTGCTCGCGCACGGTGGTCATGGTCTGCCGGGTCCCGTGCTCCCGGTCGGCGGCCAGCAGCCCGATGTGCTCCTTGAGGTCCTGTCCCACGCAGAACGCCCGGTCCCCGGCGGCCGTCAGCAGCACGGCGCGCACGGCGTCGTCGTCGGCGGCGGACCGGACGGCCTCCCGCAGGGCCACCTTGGCCTCGACGTTCAGCGCGTTCATCGCCTCGGGGCGGTTCAGCGTGATCGTCGCGAGCCCGTCGTTCACCTCGTAGAGCACGGTGTCGGCCATGGCGGATCCCCTCCGTCGTCGCGGCTGCGGCGTACCGGCCGGTACGTCCGGTGTCACCGCACAGCATGGCGGAGATCAGCGGCGGTGGCGCGGGCCGGACATGTGACCTGCGTCAAAGAAATGCACCGGGTGGAGAAGGGGTGAGGCGGGTTGCGGAGGCGCAGTATGGCAGCCACATCGCCGAATTGAGTGGTTTTGCTCGCGTGCGTTGCCCAAGCGATGCCGACTGATGTTGGTCATCGGGTCCTGCGATGCGGGATAATGGCTTGGAAGCAATGTGTTCGATGCCGGTGTCGCGCGCCCCGTTCGGGTGCCCGCGTGCCCTTCTGGGGGCCGTCGGCTGACGATGAGCTGGTTTCAGGAAGGGGAACGAGCATGGCGGCCATGAAGCCGCGGACGGGCGATGGCCCGCTCGAGGTGACCAAGGAGGGGCGGGGCATCGTCATGCGCGTTCCGCTCGAAGGCGGCGGTCGGCTCGTCGTCGAGCTGACCCCTGACGAGGCCGACGCGCTCGGCGACGCCCTCAAGAAGGTCGTCGGCTGACGGGCGGACGCGACCACACTCTTTCAGCTGCCCCGGCGCCGACACGCGGTGCCGGGGCAGCTGTTTTCCCGGCCGCGCGGACTTTTCACAGGGCATCGGCGCGACGGGGTGTCAGCGCTTCACCGCGCACAGCAGTCCGTCGCCCACCGGGAGCAGCGTGGGCACCAGGTGCTCACTCTCGCGGACCGTGCGCAGCAGCTCCCGGACGCGTATGACCTCCGTCGGCTGCGGGCCGGAGTCAACGGTGCGGCCGCCCGCGAAGGCGCCCTCGAAGACGACCAGGCCCCCGGCGCGGAGCAGGCGCAACGATTCAGCGAGGTACTCCAGCGACTCCAGGCGATCGCCGTCGCAGAACACGAGGTCGTAGCCGGCGTCCGCCAGGCGGGGCAGGACGTCCAGGGCCCGGCCGGGGATGAAGCGGGCCCGGTTGCTGGCGAAGCCGGCGGCTCGGAAGGCCTGCCGGGCGAACTGCTGGTGCTCCGGCTCCGTGTCCACGGTGGTGAGCACCCCGTCGGTCCGCATGCCGTGCAGCAGGTGGATACCGGAGACACCGCAGCCCGTGCCGATCTCCGCGACGGCCTTCGCGTCCACGGAGGCGGCCAGCAGGCGCAGCGCGGCGCCCGTACCGGGCGTCACCGAGCGCAGCCCCGCGTCCTGAGCCCGGTCACGAGCCCAGAGCAGCGCTTCGTCCTCGGCGACATAGGCGTCGGCGAACGCCCAGCTCGTCTGCCGGTTGCCGGTAATGACCCTCTCCTGTCCCGTGGTTGCCTGGGCGTGACTGTATCCGTTGGCGCCGGGAACCCGCAGATGGGACCGGTCGTTTGAAGGGGTGTGGATCGCAGGCGGGGGGCAGTGAATGGAAGCGGAAAGTTCTTGTAAAACCGCTTATCCGGAGCTAACGGGCGAGGTGGCTATGGTAGGGGCTCCACTGGACACCACCAGAGCCGACAGGGGAGGTGCGGCCGCGCCTGTGGATCGTGGGGGAGTGCTCAGGCGCTTCCTCGGATCGGCGGGCAGGCCGAAATCCGTGAACGACACCGCTGACCAGCGTCACGCCGCCGATTTCGGATCGACCGCGACCTTCACCGACGCGGACGCGCAGGCGTGGACTCCGCCCACCTGGGAGGAGATCGTCAGCACTCACAGCGGCCGGGTCTACCGGCTGGCCTACCGTCTGACGGGCAACCAGCACGACGCCGAGGACCTGACCCAGGAAGTGTTCGTCCGGGTCTTCCGTTCCCTGTCGACGTACACGCCGGGCACCTTCGAGGGCTGGCTGCACCGCATCACCACCAACCTCTTCCTGGACATGGTGCGCCGCAAGCAGCGCATCCGCTTCGACGCGCTGGGCGAGGACGCGGCCGAGCGGCTGCCCAGCCGCGAGCCGTCCCCGCAGCAGGTCTTCAACGACTCGCACTTCGACGCGGACGTCCAGCAGGCCCTCGACACCCTCGCGCCCGAGTTCCGCGCCGCCGTGGTGCTGTGCGACATCGAGGGGCTGTCGTACGAGGAGATCGCCGCGACCCTCGGCGTGAAGCTCGGCACGGTCCGCTCCCGGATCCACCGCGGCCGCTCCCAGCTGCGCAAGGCGCTCGCACACCGTTCGCCCGAGGCCCGCGCCGAGCGCCGTGGTTTCGCGCTGACCGGCATGCCCGCGCTGGGAGGAGGAGGCGCGACCGCGTGAGTGGATCACGGCCGAACACCGGCGGGCGGCGCGTCGCCGATCAGCACCTCGGGGACCGGCTCTCCGCCCTGGTGGACGGAGAGCTCGGTCATGAGGCGCGTGAGCGCGTCCTCGCCCACCTCGCTACCTGCCCCAGGTGCAAGGCGGAGGCGGACGCCCAGCGCCGGCTGAAGAACGTGTTCGCGGAGGCGGCCCCGCCGCCGCCCTCCGAGAGTTTCCTGGCCCGCCTCCAAGGACTGCCCGGCGGCAGCGACGGCGGCACCGGCGGATCACGGCTGAACGGGGGGAACTTCGCCGGCGGAAGACTGCCGGCCCCGGCCGCGGGACCGGACTTCCCCCACGGCGCCGGGGTCTTCGGGGTGCCGGGTGATCCCTTCGGCTACGAGCCCTCGGGCCCGCACGCCGGGGTGTTCCCCACGCCACCGTCGGAGGAACGCGCTCCCTTCGGACACCGCGGACCGTCCGGCGGCCCGGTCGTCGCCGACGGCCCCGCGCTCGCCGAGAGCCCGGGACCCGCGGGCGGCGGCGCGTCCACCGCGCTGCGGGAACCGGCCGGGGACCGGCTGGACCTCGACCTCGAGGGCGGGCGCGGGTTCCGCATCCACCGCGTCGGCCGCCCCGAGAACGAGCGGCCCGCCTCGCGGGGGCTGCGCTTCGCGTTCGTGGCGGCCGGAGCCGTGTCCCTGGCCGCGATCGCGCTCGGCGGGGTGTCCACCGGGGGACCGGCGGACACCGCGGAGGCGCGGGGCGGATCGGGCTCGGGCAGCAACGTGACGCCGATGCGCACGGCCGGCGCGGGTGCCGCCACCGGCTCGGAGTCCCAGCGCCGCCGGGGAGCCGTCGGACCGCTGCTCGGACATGGTCAGCAGCTCCTGGGCGGTCCCGTGGCACCCACGGCCGTCTCGGCGCCCCTGCTGCCGGGCATACCCGCCCAGGCGGTGCGTGTCCCTGCGACCCTGCGCCCGCCGGCGGTACCCGTGACGGCCGGTGCCACCGCGCCGTCCCCGCTCATACGTCCGTTCACGCCGCCGCCGGCCGAGCCGGTCTGGCAGGCGGCGACCGGCCTGACGACGCCCGGTCTCACGGTGACCGGCCTCACGGTGACCGGGTCCACGGACCTCGTGGCCACGGCTCCCGGGCCCATGACGCCGGGTCTGCTGGCCACGCCCTTCGTCCCGTCCCCCGCGCTCACCTCTCCCACGCTCCCCTGACCGGTCCTCTGCGCCGCGGCCCGTGAACCTGGTTGAATCCATGGTGGGCCGCGTCCGCCGGGGCATCCCCGGACGCGGAATCGACTATCTGTGGCGACCGCCGGCGAGTCCCGCCGCGGGCCGGGTGTGGGGAGAGCATGACTGAGGGGAAGCCCACGAAGGCGAAGTGGTGGGGCCGCCCCCGGCCACAGGGCGCGGGGGCCGGTCCGGCGGCGGGAGCCCCCGGGGCCGAGGCGGCCTTGCCGGACAGCCCGGGAGGCGGTAACGGCAGCCGCAGAAGTGACGGCGGCAGCCACAGGAGCGACAGCGGCGACTTCGAACTGCGGCGCCCGGACGAGGCGCCCGGCCGGACCGGCACGTCCGACGCCGACGACTTCGAGCTGGCACGCCCCCTCGGGCCGGGGACGGGCGCGCCCGGGAGCGGTACGGCCGACGACACGGGCGACGCCACGGCCGAGGCGGCCGAGGACACCGTCCCCGCGACCGCAGGCGAGCGCCCCAGGCCGCTGCACGACCCCGATCCCTACAGCACCCCGCCCTACGGCGAACCCGGCCCCTGGGCACCCGCGCCCCCGGTCCAGCACCCGGCGGCCACCTCCGCGCACGGCACGGACGCCCCGGCGACCGCACCGCCGGAGGACCGGACCGTGCCGTCCGCGCCCTCGGCGACCATGCCGCCCGCGCCGCCCGCGACCATGCCCGCCCAGGCCACCGTCCCTCCGGGTCCTGCTCCTGCTTCCGTTCCCACAGCCGCCTACCCCGCTGCTCCCGCTCCCGCCGAGCCCCCGCAGCCGGCCGCCCCCGCGACGGTGCCCCCGCCCCGCGACCCCTGGCAGAACTACGACCCCTGGGCCGCCGCCCAGGCCCCCCTCCAGCAGAGCGGTGCCGCGGTCCCGAGCACGGACCAGCGCCGCACACGGGCGCGGCGGGGGCTGGTGCTCGGCGCCGTGCTGCTCGCGCTCGTCTCGGGCGGGGTCGGCGGCGCCGTCGGCGCGTACCTGGAGCGCAACGGCGGCATCGGCGAGGTGCACCTGCCCCAGGCCGCGCAGGGCGCCGAGGGCCGCGCGCCCGGCAGCGTCGCCGGCATCGCCGCCAGCGCGCTGCCCGGTGTGGTGACCCTGCACGTGAGCGGTACGGAGGAGCAGGGCACCGGTACCGGGTTCGTCCTGGACGAGCGCGGACACATCCTCACCAACAACCACGTCGTGCAGCCCGCGGGCGACGACGGCCGGATCACGGTGACGTTCAGTGGCGGCGAGACCGCGAAGGCCGAGCTCGTCGGCGGGGACAGCGGGTACGACCTCGCCGTGGTCAAGGTCAGCGGGGTGCGGGGCCTCAGTCCGCTGCCGCTCGGCAACTCCGACGACGTCCGCGTCGGTGACCCCGTCGTCGCCATCGGCGCCCCCTTCGACCTCGCCAACACCGTGACCGCCGGCATCATCAGCGCGAAGGAGCGGCCCATCACCGCGGGCGGCGAGAAGGGCGACGGCAGCGACATCAGTTACGTCGACGCCCTGCAGACGGACGCCCCGATCAACCCGGGCAACTCCGGCGGTCCCCTCGTCGACGCGAACGCCCGGGTCATCGGCATCAACAGCGCCATCCGGTCCGGCGGCGACGGTTCCGACGCGGAGGGGCAGGCGGGTTCCATAGGGCTCGGCTTCGCCATCCCGATCAACCAGGGCAAGCGCGTCGCCGAGGAGCTGATCAACACCGGCCGGGCGAGCCATCCGGTGATCGGCGTCACGCTCGACATGGACTACTCGGGGGAGGGCGCCCGGGTCGGGACCGAGGGCGCCGACGGCGGGTCACCGGTCGGCGCGGGCGGCCCGGCCGCGGCGGCCGGCGTCGAGGCGGGCGACGTCATCACCGAGGTCGACGGGCAGCGCATCCACTCCGGTGAGGAGCTCATCGTCAAGATCCGCGCCCACCGCCCCGGCGACCGGCTGCACCTCACGGTGCGACGGGACGGACAGGACCGGGAGGTCAGCGTGGTGCTCGGCTCCTCGGACGGGGCTTGAGGGGACCGGCCGACGGTGACCTCGTGAACACGGCTCCGCCCCACGTGCGACCGTGGACCCCACAGGGAACCGGGCTTATGCACGGATCTGGGAGGCCCGTGACGGTACCGGACGCACGGGATCGCCGGGTACCGTGGATCCGGCCCGGACCTGGAAGACCTGCCGAGGGCCGCCGCACAGGGCCGAGGACATCGCAAGGAGCTTCAGGTGTTCAATGACATAGGACCGCTCGAGCTGCTGACGCTCATCGTCCTCGCCGTGCTCGTCTTCGGTCCCGAGAAGCTGCCGAAGGTGATCCAGGACGTCACGCGGACGATCCGCAAGATCCGGGACTTCTCCGAGAGCGCCAAGCAGGACATCCGTCATGAGCTCGGACCGGAGTTCAAGGACTTCGAGTTCGAGGACCTCAACCCCAAGACGTACCTCCGCAAGCAGATGGAGAACGACGAGCTGGGCCTCAAGGAGATCCGCAACGGCTTCGACCTCAAGAAGGAGATGGCCGAGGTCGCCGACGTGGTGCACGGCCGTGAGCCGGAGTCGTCCGCCGGAGCCTCCGCGTCCGCGGCCTCGTCCGGAGCCCCGGCCGGCAGCGGCGGAACCATCGACATGACCAAGAAGCGGCAGAAGCTGGACCCCACCGAGCGCCCGCCCTTCGACGCGGACGCCACCTGACCGGCGGACGCCACCCCACCGGCGTGCGCCCCCAAGCGGGCGTCCGTGTCGTACGCGCCGGTGTCGTACGTCTCTCCGGTACGTGACGCGAGTCATACTCACGGAAGCCGCCACACGGCGCGAACACGCCCCCGTACGCGCCTTGTGTGCCGGGCGTGTCCCCTGGTGCTCGAAGAGCTGTGGCTATGCTGCCCAGTTGTTGTGCGGACCATGAGAGTGGGAGCGCGGACGCCCGAGGGGGGCGGGACGCTCCGGTCCGACGAGAGCGAGGAGGCGTCCGGGCACATGGAGACGACAAGTCGGGTAGGCGCGCAGGCGCCGGAAGCGGAGGGCGGGCAACAGGCCCCCTCCGCCCGGCGTACGGTCGACGGCTACCTGCTGGCGCCCTTCCCGTGGTACGGCCTCGACGAGGCCTTCACGGGGCCGCGCCGGCTGATGCCGGTGGGCATGGGCGCCGACGGAACCGTGGAGCACGGTTCGATCGGGCACGGTGACACGCCCTCGGTGCACAACGAGCCCACCGACGGCCGCGAGCGCTTCGCCGTCGTGGTCACCGTCGCCGCCAACCCCGTGCGGCGCAGTCCTGACGGCACGGGTGTCCTGGAGGCCACCACGGTCTCCTCCGCCGCCTGGCTCGCCGGCGTGGGGCTGCTGTCCTGCACCTGGCCCGGCCAGATGGACCACAGCCTGCGCGACGACTGGCTGGACCAGCAGACCGAGACGGCGTGGGTGCTCGCCGACGACCTCGACGGCTCCGACTGGTCCACCCTCTCCCTCCCCGTGGACGGGGAGCCCACGCCCTTCCACTACCGCGAGTCCGAGTTCGGCTGGGTCCTCGCGGGTTCCACCGGGGAGGGCGTCCACCTCGGTGCGTACGGCAGGGGCATGAGCGCGTACGGGCTGGGCTTCGCCATGATCAAGGACATCGGGGCGTACGCCTAGCCGGCGGTTCTCCCGTACGGCGCCGGACGCGTCCCTCGAGCAGGGGCGCGCCCGACGCCGTACGGGAGCTTCAGGTGCCTAGAACTTGTTGCGCGGGGTGATCCCCAGCGACATGCCTGACAGGCCCCTCTGACGGCCGCCCAGCTTGTCCGCGATGGCACGCAGGGCCGAGCCGGCCGGGGAGTCGGGGTCGGTGAGGACGACCGGCTTGCCCTCGTCGCCGCCCTCGCGCAGCCGGACGTCGATCGGGATGGAGCCGAGCACGGGGACCGTCGCGCCCGTGGTCCGCGTCAGCCCCTCGGCGACGAGCTTGCCGCCGCCGGTGCCGAAGATGTCGACCATCTCGTCGCAGTGCGGGCACGGCAGGCCGGACATGTTCTCGACCACGCCGACGATCTTCTGGTGGGTCTGCACGGCGATGGAGCCGGCCCGCTCGGCAACCTCGGCCGCCGCCTGCTGTGGGGTCGTGACCACCAGGATCTCGGCGTTCGGCACCAGCTGCGCCACCGAGATGGCGATGTCGCCGGTGCCGGGCGGCAGGTCCAGCAGCAGGACGTCCAGGTCGCCCCAGTACACGTCCGCGAGGAACTGCTGGAGCGCGCGGTGCAGCATCGGGCCGCGCCAGACGACCGGCGCGTTGCCCGGGGTGAACATGCCGATCGAGATGACCTTCACGCCGTTGGCCGACGGCGGCATGATCATGTTCTCGACCTGGGTGGGACGCCCGTCGGCGCCCAGCATGCGCGGCACCGAGTGGCCGTAGATGTCCGCGTCCACGACGCCGACCTTGAGGCCGTCCGCCGCCATCGCCGCCGCCAGGTTCACGGTCACCGAGGACTTGCCGACGCCGCCCTTGCCGGAGGCCACGGCGTACACCCGGGTCAGCGAGCCCGGCTTGGCGAACGGGACCTCGCGCTCGGCCTGGCCGCCGCGCAGCGCGGACGCCAGCTCACGGCGCTGCTCGTCACTCATGACGTCCAGCTCGACGGCGACGCGCGTGACACCCCCGACCCGGGAGACCGCGTCGGTCACGCGCTGCGTGATCGTGTCGCGCATGGGGCAGCCGGAGACCGTCAGGTACACGGCGACCGTGACCGCGCCGTCCGCGTCGATCTCCACCGATTTGACCATCCCGAGTTCGGTGATGGGGCGGTTGATCTCGGGGTCGTTCACCGTCGCCAGTGCCTCGCGCACCGCGTCTTCCGTAGCCATGGCACCGATGGTACGGCGCTCCGCGCGCCCCCGAGGAGTCCCGTCAGCGGTCGTCCATGTCACGCGCGCGCGGGGACCCGTCCGGGAATACCGCCCGGGCGTCGCCCGGAGTGCCGTTCGGGGCCCCGTCCGCGGGCCTGCCCGGGTGTCCGTCCGTGTGCTCGTCGCGCAGCCGCTCCTCCAGTTCCTTGACGAGGTCCTGGAGTTCGGAGCGGATCCAGTCGCGGGTGGCCACCTCACCGAGGCCCATCCGCAGCGCGGCGACCTCCCGGGTCAGGTACTCCGTGTCCGCGATCGACCGCTCGTTCTGCTTGCGGTCCTGCTCCAGGTTGACCCGGTCGCGGTCGTCCTGCCGGTTCTGCGCGAGCAGGATCAGCGGGGCCGCGTACGAGGCCTGCAACGACAGCATCAGGGTCAGGAAGATGAACGGGTACTCGTCGAAGCGCAGCTCGTCGGGGGCGACGATGTTCCACACCACCCACCAGATGATGACGACCGTCATCCAGACGATGAACCGTCCGGTGCCCAGGAACCGCGCGATCCGCTCGGACAGCGCGCCGAAGGCCTCCGGGTCCCACTCGGGCATCAGCCTGCGGCGGGGCGCGCGCGGCTGGTCCAGGCGGGTCCGGGAGCGCGAGGTGGCCGTGGCCCCGGCGGGCATCCGGTCCCGGTTGCCCTGCCCGGCCCGTTCCCGCGTCCCGGCCGAGGCGCGCTCGCGTGTCTCGGTGCGTCCCTCGCGCTCAGGAGTCATCGGCGCTCGCCCCCTCGTCCAGGTGGAACTCGGTCTCCCGCCAGTCCTCGGGAAGCATGTGGTCCAGCACGTCGTCCACGGTGACCACGCCGAGCAGCGAACCGCTCTCGTCCACGACGGGCGCCGCGACCATGTCGTACGCGGCGAAGAACCCGGCGACGACCGGCAGCGCGGCGTCCGGGGCCAGCGGCTGGAGGTCGTCGTCGAGGATCGAGCCGACCAGCGTGTACGGCGGGTCGCGCAGCAGCCGCTGGAAGTGCACGGTGCCCAGGTACTTGCCGGTCGGGGTCTCGTCCGGCGGCCGGCACACGTACACCTGTGCGGCGAGCGCGGGGGAGAGGTCGGGGTTGCGGACGCGGGCGAGCGCGTCGGCGACGGTGGCGTCGGGCCGCAGCACGACCGGCTCGGTCGTCATCAGCCCGCCCGCGGTGCGCTCCTCGTACGCCATCAGCCGGCGCATGTCGGCCGCGTCGCCCGGCTGCATCAGGCTGAGCAGCCGCTCCTTGTCCTCCTCGGGGAGTTCGGAGAGCAGGTCGGCCGCGTCGTCGGGGTCCATGGCCTCCAGGACGTCAGCGGCCCGCTCCTCCTGCAGCTTGCCGAGGATCTCGATCTGGTCGTCCTCCGGCAGCTCCTCCAGCACGTCGGCGAGGCGGTCGTCGTCGAGGGCGGCGGCGACCTCGGCGCGGCGCTTGGCGGACAGGTGGTGCAGCACGTTGGCGAGGTCGGCCGGGCGGAGCTGCTCGAACGTGGCGAGCAGGTTCTCGGCGCCCTGCCCGTGCTCCTCCAGCGAGAAACCGGTGACCGCGGACCACTCGACGGTCAGCGTCTCGCCCTTGTTGCGCCGGAAGGCGCTCTTCTTGCCGCCCTTCCGTACGAACACCCGGTCGATCTCCCACTCCCTGCGGGCGGGCAGCTGCTGCATCGCGACGTCGAGGACCGTGACCTCCTCGCCGGTCTCCGCGAGCGACACCCGCCGGTCGAGCAGTTCGCCGAGGACGAGCCGCTCGGTGGGCCGCTGCTCGAAGCGCCGGACGTTCAGGACGCCGGTGGTGATGACCTGTCCGGACTCGATGCCGGTCACCCGGGTCATGGGCAGGAAGATGAGGCGCCGTGTGGCCAGTTCCACGACGAGACCCAGCAGCCGCGGGGGTTTGCGGCCCACCCGGAGCATGGCGACGAGGTCGCGCACCCGGCCGACCTGGTCGCCGTTCGGGTCGAAGACGGCGATGCCGGCCAGGTGGGAGACGAAGATCCGGGGCGTCCCTGCCGCCATCGCGTCGCGCCTTCCTTCCGTGGGTGTTCCGTGGACGGACGGTCCGTCCCGTCGGGGGGACGGCCGGCCGAAGTGGGCTTCAGGCTAGCCCGTACCGCTGGGATACGCCCTGGTGGGCGGAGCGGACGGACTGCCTCGGAGGGGCGCTCCGGACCCCGGTACGCTGCGGTACGCCGTTGAGTACCCCGTCCGAGAGGTGTCCCACCCGTGACTGTGCTTCCCCGCACCCGAAGGGCAGCGATGGTGAGCGCCGTGTGCGCGCTGATGGCGACCGGGACCGGGCTGACGGGTTGCAGCAAGGAGGATCCCGACGCGGGCACGAACGGCGTCGGGAAGCTCTCCGCGACCAAGATCCAGAGCAGGACCCAGGCGGCGGCGCGGGCGGCGGACACCGTCCACCTGTCGGGCTCGGTGGTCAGCAACGGCCGTACGTACAAGCTGGACATGCAGCTGGCGGAGGACGGCGGCACCGGCTCGGTGACGTCCACGGGCTCCACCTTCCGGCTGCTGCGGGTCGGGGAGCAGCTGTTCCTCAAGGCCGACAAGGACTTCTGGTCCCACGCGCACGCCGAGGGCGGCGACGGGGGTGAGGGGGGCGACGGCGCGGGGGACTCCAAGGCGGCGGAGAAGCTGGGCGGGATGTTCGTGAAGGTGCCGGCGGAGGACCCGGTGTACCAGCGGTTCAGCGGGTTCACCGACAAGGACGTACTGCTGGACGGCCTGCTGACGCTGCACGGGGAGCTGACCAAGGGCGAGCGCGGTGAGCGGTCCGGCGTCCGCACGATCCGCATCACCGGCGACGCCGGCTCCGGCGGCACGCTCGACGTCTCCCTGGAGGGCACCCCGTACCCGCTGCTGCTCGTCCGGGCCGGCGACGCGGGCACGATCCGGCTGTCCGACTGGGGGAAGGGCGTCGCGCTGGAGGAGCCGGCGGAGGACGAAGTCGTGGACTACGGACAGCAGTTGCCGTCGTCGTAGCACCACGGACCTGCGGCGATCGCCGCACCCGGAGCACGGCGGAGCCCTCAGCGGCGTCCGCGCCTCTTCTTCCGCAGCAGCCGGGGGAGGGCCGCCGGGACCGGGCGGCGGGTCGTGGCCGGGGTCGGCAGGGGCGGCTCGGCCAGGGCGGAGCCGGGCAGTGGCCGGGTGGTGCCGTTCGGCTCCAGGCGGAGCACCCGGCACTCGCGCGACCAGCGCTCCGGCATCGCCTCGCCGTCGCGGGCGTTGAGCCGCTTGCCCTTCAGTTCGGCGACCGCGGCCTCCCACTCGGGGGACCCCGGGGTCAGCTGCACCACCGTCGCCTCCCAGGTGACCACGCGGCCGCCCTTGTCCTTGCTGCGGACCGTCACCACCGCGTCGCCGCCGTCGGCCAGACCGGACAGCGGCTGCTCGCCGGGACCGTCACCGACCAGGCAGGCCGCTCCCTCGTGCCACACGTGCCACAGGGGGCGCGCGGGCCCGCCCGGGGCCCGGACCCAGACGAGCCCGGACTTCTTCGTGGCCTCCTCGACGAGGGCCCGCTCGAACAGCGCGTCGGTCACGGTCATGGGCCCACCCTAACGAGCGCCGTGCGCGCCGCGCGGAAGCCGGTGAGGGCGGCGCCGGCGCTCAGAGCCAGCCGTTGCGCTTCAGCGTGCGGTGGATGCCGAGACAGAGCGCCACCGTGATGCCCAGGACCACCGGGTAGCCGTACTTCCAGTGGGTCTCCGGCATGTAGTCGAAGTTCATGCCGTACACGCCGCACACCATCGTCGGCACGGCGACGATCGCCGCCCAGGAGGTGATCTTCCGCATGTCCTCGTTCTGCGCCACGGACGCCTGCGCCAGGTTGGCCTGGAGGATCGAGTTGAGCAGCTCGTCGAAGGCGACGACCTGCTCCTGGACCCGTGCCAGGTGGTCGGCGACGTCCCGGAAGTAGTTCTGGATGTCCGGGTCGACCAGGCGCATCGGGCGCTCGCTGAGCAGCTGCAGCGGCCGTACGAGCGGTGACACCGCGCGCTTGAACTCCAGTACCTCGCGCTTGAGCTGGTAGATGCGGCCCGCGTCGGTGCCGCGCGGCGTGCCCTTGCGGCCCGGCGAGAAGACCTGGGTCTCCACCTCGTCGATGTCGTCCTGCATGGCGTCCGCGACCGTCATGTACCCGTCCACGACATGGTCGGCGATCGCGTGCAGCACGGCCGAGGGCCCCTTGGCGAGGAGTTCGGGGTCGTCCTGCAGCCGGTGCCGCAGCGCCCGCAGCGAGCCCTGTCCGCCGTGCCGCACGGTGATGAAGAAGTCCCGTCCGGTGAAGCACATCACCTCGCCGGACTCGACGACCTCGCTGGTGGCGGTCAGTTCGTCGTGCTCGACGTAGTGGATGGTCTTGAAGACCGTGAAGAGGGTGTCGTCGTACCGCTCCAGCTTGGGCCGCTGGTGGGCGTGGACCGCGTCCTCCACGGCGAGCGGGTGCAGCCCGAAGTCGGCGGCGATGCCCGCGAACTCGGACTCCGACGGTTCGTGCAGACCGATCCACACGAACCCCCCGTCCCGGCGCACCTGGCGGATCGCGGCACCGGGCGACAGGTCGCGTTCGACGGTGACACGGGCGCCGTCCCGGTACACGGCGCAGTCCACGACGGCCGAGTTGGTGTCGGCCGGCGGGGCGGTGTCGTACGCGCCGGCGTTCTTGCGCGGCAGCAGCGACGTGCGGGAGGGGCGGACCGCGGCACGCAGATCGCGGATCATCGACATGGCAGGCTCCTTCGCGACGAAAGGCCTCCGGCGGCGGCTGGAACTGCCCGGAATGGGGACGTCCTGGCGAGGAATCCCTTCGCCCTCACGACCGGGGCGGCGGGAAAGGTTTGGCCCGTCCACAAAGCGGGGAGCACCGCACCGTCGCGGTGGCGGCTTCGCTTGACACAGATCAAGACGGATCGGACGAATCGAACGGGTGCATCGGATGAACCACGGTGATCGGCGCGGGACCCGGCGGGTAGTCGGGCCGGTCACGGGATCCGATGCGGGAACGATCGGTCGGATCAGGTGGAACGAAGTGCTCTTCCGTGGTGCACCGGCGAGGCGTCGGCGGACGGCGTGACGCGGGTGCGGGAGGCGGCGGCCGGTGAAGCGGCGGCCACAGCCGGAGTGACGGAGCTCAGAGACGAAAGCGACGTGACTCAGATGCCGGAAGAGCAGGTGGTACTGCACGGTCGACTTCGGTCCATGGCGACCCCACCTCCTCCGGCCGGTCCCCCGTGAGGGACGGTTGCGTTCCCCGGGACCCGAGGGCCACCGCAGGGAAGTGTCAGCGCGGTGGGGTGCTGAGGCGGCTTCCGCAGGGTCCGAAGGGCCCTGACGGCGGCCGTCCTTGTGCTGCCCCGACCGGCGGTCAAGAGTAACAGCCGACCGAAGTGTCAAGGTCTCGCTTTGCCCGTTGCTGACGAGTTCTATGCTCGGCGCATGGCTGATGTTCTTCCTTTGGTGGAGGCCCGTTTGTGCGGCGCGCTGGGCGAGCCGGACGCGCGCGCCGCGGTCACCTTCCTCGGCACGGACCGCATCGAGGTGCTGCGCTTCACCGAGGGCGACCTCGTCCGCTACGCCACGCTCGGCATGTCCGGCCGGCCGATGGCGGACCCCACCGCGGTGCTCGTGGACCCGGTGGAGGGACCGCGCGCCGAGCTCGTCCTGTCGCTGCGGCGCGGCACCGGCGCCGACACCGGCAAGGTGCTCCGCCCGCTCGCCGTACTCGCCGCGTCACCGCAGGTGGAGGGCGTGGTGGTGGCTCCCGGCGCCTCCCTCGACGTGGGGGAGCCGCTGTGGCCCGGCGCCCCGTTCAGCTCGGTCCTGGTGGCCGAGTCCGGCGGCCTGGTGGAGGACCTGGAACTGGACGCGCCCGCCGGTCCCGTACGGTTCCTGCCCCTGCTGCCCATGACGCCGAACGAGGCCGCCTGGAAACGGGTGCACGGCGCCCAGGCGCTCCAGGAACGCTGGCTGACGCAGGGGACGGACCTGCGCGATCCGGCCCGTGCGTCGGTGTCGCTGGCCTGATCCGGCGGGCCGGGCGGGTGGCCGGAAATGACCCCTGCCGCACTGGCCGTGGACGTCCGTCCACTCCTCGAACTCCGGCGCCCTCGGCGATGGGCGGCAGGATCGCAGCGACGGGCCTGCGCCCATGAAGACGACGACGGACGCCCGGGTGGTCGCCCGGACGGCGGGGTGGATGGTGCCTGCACAGGATAAGTAAACTTATCTGATTGATGTGGGATGAGTCTGGTTTGTACTGGTGACATGTCCCGTCCGGACGGGTGATCGTCCTTGACGGGAGGGGGCACGGGTAGGACCGTTGGGCGCTATGAGGGGCGAACCCAGTTGCCCGAAGTGTGGTGGCCGGGTCAGGGCTCCCGGCCTCTTCGCCGATTCCTGGCAGTGCGACGTGCATGGGACCGTGCATCCGCTGCAGCCCGTGATTCCGCCCAGCGTGGAGGCGCTCAGCGTCGTCGTGCACCGCGCCCGGGTACCGGTGTGGATGCCGTGGCCGCTGCCCGTCGGCTGGCTGTTCACCGGTGCGGCCTTCGCGGGCGACGACCGCAGCGGCGGCCGGGCCACCGCCGTGGCCTGCTCGGGGCCCGGACCGCTCGGCGGCATCGGCGAGCTGCTGCTCATCGCGGAGGAGCTCGGCGTGGGCCTCGGCGCACGGTACGCGGGCATCGACGGCCCCGATCCCGTCCCGTTCATGAACGTCGAGAAACCGCCCCAGGCCAAGGTCCTGGCCGCCGGCCGTCCCACCCCGCTCTGGCACGTCTCGGGCACCCCCGACGACCGCGCCGTCTTCGCCGGTGAGGCGTGCGGGCTGTGGCTGTGGGCGATCGTCTGGCCCGAACAGTCCGGCATGCTCATGTACGACGAACTGGTGCTGACGGACCTGCGGGACGCGGGCGCCGAGGTCGACCTGCTGCCGTGCGGGGCGCTCTCCCCGCGGATCCTGGAGCCGTGAGGAGCGATCGCGGGAGCGCGGGGCGGCCGTAGGGGGCGCGGCCCGGGTACGGCTGTGACGCGTGCGGCCGGGCGCCGGTTATTCTTGACCGGTTCCCGTTCCTCCGTTCCCTCGCCGCCTGGAGTCCGTGTCGTGCGTATCGACCTGCACTGCCACTCCACGGCCTCCGACGGTACGGACACCCCCACCGAGCTGGTGCGGAACGCGGCCGCCGCCGGACTGGACGTCGTCGCGCTCACCGACCACGACACCACCCGCGGGCACGCCGAGGCCGTCGCCGCGCTGCCCGAGGGGCTCACGCTGGTCACCGGCGCCGAGCTCTCCTGCCGCCTCGACGGCGTCGGCCTGCACCTGCTGGCCTACCTCTTCGACCCCGAGGAGCCCGCACTGCTCGCCGAGCGCGAGCTGGTACGGGACGACCGGGTGCCGCGCGCGCAGGCCATGATCGCCAAGCTGAACGAGCTGGGCGTCCCGGTGACCTGGGAGCAGGTGGCGCGGATCGCCGGTGACGGTTCCGTGGGCCGCCCGCACGTCGCCAGCGCCCTCGTCGAGCTCGGCGTCGTACCGACCGTGAGCGACGCGTTCACCGCCGACTGGCTGGCCGACGGCGGCCGGGCCCACGTCGGCAAGCACGAGACCGACCCCTTCGAGGCGATCCGGCTCGTCAAGGCCGCGGGGGGTGTCACCGTCTTCGCGCACCCGGGCGCGTCCAAGCGGGGCCGCACCGTGCCGGAGTCCGCCATCGCCGGTCTGGCCGCCGCCGGACTCGACGGCATCGAGGTCGACCACATGGACCACGACCCGGCGACCCGGGCGCGGCTGCGGGGCCTCGCGAAGGAGCTCGGACTGCTCACCACGGGCTCCTCGGACTACCACGGCAGCCGCAAGACCTGTGTGCTCGGCGAGCACACGACGGACCCCGAGGTGTACGGGGAGATCACGCGGCGGGCGGCCGGCGCGTTCCCCGTGCCGGGGGCCGGGGGGACCGCCGCTCGGTGAGCGGCGCCACGACCTCCTCGACCGGCACCGTCCTCCCCTCACCACCCGCACCGGGCCCCCGCCCGGGCTGACGATCCGCTCCCGCCGCTGCCGCGACGGCGGGCGGACGGTGGCCGGGCGTGCGGTCGTGCGGATCGCTCCTCCGACTCCCGTCCCACCGTCCCACCTCGGCAAGGCACCACTGTGTTCGACGTCGCCGTCTTCGGCTCCCTCTTCCTCACCCTCTTCGTGATCATGGATCCGCCCGGGATCACCCCGATCTTCCTCGCGCTCACCGCCGGACGCCCGGCCAAGGTGCAGCGGCGGATGGCGTTCCAGGCCGTCTGCGTGGCGGGCGGGGTGATCGTGCTCTTCGGGCTGCTGGGCCACCAGATCCTCGACTACCTGCACGTCTCCATTCCCGCGTTGATGATCGCGGGCGGGCTGCTGCTCCTGCTGATCGCGCTGGACCTGCTGACCGGCAAGACCGACGAGCCCAAGCAGACGAAGGACGTGAACGTCGCCCTCGTACCGCTCGGCATGCCGCTGCTCGCCGGACCGGGCGCGATCGTGTCGGTGATCCTCGCGGTCCAGAAGGCGGGCAGTGCGTCCACCCAGGTGTCCGTGTGGGCCGCGATCCTCGCCATCCACGTGGTGCTGTGGCTCACCATGCGGTACTCGCTGCTGATCATCCGCGTCATCAAGGACGGCGGCGTCGTGCTGGTGACGCGGCTGGCGGGCATGATGCTCTCCGCGATCGCGGTGCAGCAGATCATCAACGGCATCATGCAGGTGATCGAGGGCGCCTGACGCCGGGCTCCGGATCTTCGGACATGCGCCCTCCGGACATGCGCAGGGCCCCGTACCGCACCGGTCACGGTGCGGTACGGGGCCCTGGCCGGCCTGTTACGAGGCCGTCGAGTCGGCGGGACGGATCCACAGGCGCTGTCCGATGGCGGCGGCCTGCTGCACGATCCGGTTGACGGAGGCGGCGTCCACGACGGTGGTGTCCACGGGCGTGCCGTCGACGTCGTCGAGTCGCATGATTTCGAAGCGCATGGCCTCTCCCTTCGTCTGGTCATCCTCCTGATGAGGACTACTGATGAGGACTGCTGCGGGGGAAACGGAAGGTCGTCGCCCTCGTGTGCCCACTGAAGTCAACGGGACGCGTGTTACGAACATTCCCTACGCTAAGGAAAATTTTCGCGACGCTAAAGACCTGTCGGTAAGAGGGTGGCGGGGGAGACCGGACGGGGGTGCCGCCGGACAGCGGAGGACGGTCGGGGACCAGTTGTGTTCGGAGCGTGATCGTCGGGACAATGGCTCCATATGAACGACGACCTCACGGTGCTCGGCGCCCGCATCGACCGTACGAACGAGCTGCTCCAGCGCGTGCTCGCCGAGGTGGCCAAGACGCCCTCGACACACGCGATCTTCGTCGATGCCGGGTACCTGTACGCGGCCGCGGGACGGCTCGTGGCCGGCACGGAGGACCGCCGGTCCTTCGACCTGGACGCCGAGGGGCTCATCGACGCGCTCATCGACCGGGCGCGCACCGTCTTCGCGGACAGCCGGCTGCTGCGGGTGTACTGGTACGACGGGGCGCGGCGCCGTATTCACACCGCGGAGCAGCAGTCGATCGCGGAGCTGCCCGACGTGAAGGTACGGCTCGGCAACCTCAACGCGAACAACCAGCAGAAGGGCGTCGACTCCCTGATCCGCAGCGACCTGGAGTCGCTGGCCCGCCACCGGGCGATCAGCGACGCGGCGCTGCTCGGCGGCGACGAGGACCTGGTGTCGGCGGTCGAGGCGGCGCAAGGGTACGGGGCACGCGTCCACCTGTGGGGCATCGAGGCGCCCGAGGGGCGCAACCAGGCCGAGCCGCTGCTGTGGGAGGTCGACAGCCAGCGCACCCTGGACCTCGACTTCTTCAAGCCCTACGTCGCGCGGCGGACCGCGCCCTCGTACGACACGGCGGCCGTCACCCGGCCCACGCGCGAGGCCATGCGCTTCGTGGGGGCGCAGATCGCGGCGAAGTGGCTCGCGGCGCGGGGGCGGGAGGCGATGGCGGAACTGCTGCACGGCCACCCGTACCTGCCCGGTTCGGTGGACCAGGACCTGCTGGTCGAGGCGGAGGGGCTGCTGCAGTACTCGCTGCGCGGGCAGGCCGATCTGCGGCGGGCACTGCGGGACGGGTTCTGGGAGCACCTGCAGGCGCAGTACTAGGCGCGCCGCACCGGCTGCGCGCCACCGGCACCCGCGCGCGCGGCTCCGCCTTCACCCCGTGAGGCCGTCCCAGAAGCCGCTGAGGGCGCGGGCCGTGACCTCCGGCCGGTCCGTGTTGGGCGAGTGCTCGGCGCCGTCGACGACGGTGCGGTGGGCACCGAGGCGTACCGCCATGTCGTCCAGGAGGGGGACCGGCCAGGTGTCGTCGCGCTCGCCGGAGAGCACGTGGACGGGGAGCCGGAGGGCGGCCAGTTCGGCCACCCGGTCGGGTTCCGTGCACAGCGCGCGGCCCGTGGCGACGAGCTGGGCGGGGCTGCCCGCGAGCCAGCGGCGACGGAGGTCGGCACGCTCGTCCAGGCCCTCGTCGAGAGGAGCGGCGGCGATCTCCTCGGGGGGCCGCACGGGGGACTCCATCGCCTGGACGGCCTCCCACACCGCGGCCATGTCCATCGCCGCGAGGGCGTCGCGGAGCAGCTCGACCCGCTGCCGCTGCGAGGCGGAGATCCGCGCCGGGCCCGATGACATCAGGGTGAGCGAGGCGAACGGCGCGGGGTCGAGGAGGACCGCGGCGCGTGCGATCTGCCCGCCGAGGGAGTGGCCGACGAGGTGCAGGGGCGCGCCGGAGTGCACGGCCCGCGCCTGGGCGAGCACGTCCGCCGCCAGCTCGGCCTGTGCGTAGGCGGACTCGTCGTCCGCGGGGCCGGGCGTCTCGTACTGGCCGCGGCCGTCGACGGCGACGGTGCGGTAGCCGGCGTCCGCCAGCGGCCGGTGGAGCGCGATGAAGTCCTCCTTGCTGCCGGTGAAACCCGGGAGCAGCAGGGCGGTCCCCTTCTCGGCCGGGCCGGCCGCCGCCATCTCGATCACGGCGAAGCCACCGCGCGCGGTACGCAGACGATGAGCCCGGGCACCGGGGGGCGGGGTGAAGGTGGGAGGACGGCTCATGGGGTGAGGCTATCGGGGGGCCGGGCGGGGGCGTGGGCGGGGGCGCGGGGTGGTGAGCGCGGCCGGGGCCGATGGGGCGTGCACGCGGGGGTGTGCTCGTGGCTCGTGCGCGTGACGGGCCCGTGAAGGAGTGTGTGTGCGGAGGTGCCGGTACGCCGATGGCCCGGCTCCCTCGGTCGAGGGAGCCGGGCCATCGGCGGTGCGGGTGGTTCAGGCGTCCGCGGGCTCCGTGGCGGCCGTCGTGGCCTTACGGGTGCGGCGGCGGGGCTTGGTCTCCGCCTCCTCGGTCGCCTGGGTGGGGACCGAGGGCTCGGTGGCCGTGGTCTCCTTGGCCGCCGCGGTCTTGCGGGTGCGGCGGCGCGGCTTGGCCTCCGCCGCCTCGGCGGTGTCCGCGGCGGACTCGGCCGCGGCAGCCGGGGCCGCGGACTTGCGCGTACGGCGCGGCTTGACCGGAGTCTCGGCCGCGTCCTCCACCGGAGCGGCGTCCGCAGCGGCCGTTGCCGTGGTGGCGGCTGCCGTGGTCTTGCGGGTGCGGCGGCGGGGCTTGGCCTCGGCTTCCTCGGTCGCCTGGATCGCCTCGGTCACCTGGGCGGGAACCGTGACATCGGTGGCCGGGGTCTCCGTGGCGGCCGTCGTGGCCTTGCGGGTGCGTCGGCGCGGCTTGGTGGCCGGGGCCTCGGAGTCCGTGCCCTCGGCCGTGTCCAGGGCGGTGGCCGCTGCGGCCGGAGCCGCCTCCGCGGTCTTGCGGGTGCGTCGGCGCGGCTTGGTGGCCGGGGCCTCCGTGAGGTCCGGAGCCACGGCCTCGGCCGTCGTGCTCTCGGCCGTGGTGCCTTCGGTCACCGGGCTCTCGGCCACCGGGCTCTCGGCCGTGGCGACCTCGGCGGCCGGTGTCGGCTCCGCGGTCTTGCGGGTGCGGCGGCGACGAGGCTTGGCAGCCTCCTCCGTGGCCTCCACCGTGTCCACGACCTCGGTGGCCCGCGAGGTCTCCTGGACGGCCGGCACGTCCGCCGACCCGCCACTGCGGGTACGACGGCGACGGCGCGGCTCGGTGGCGGACTTCGCCGAGGCCGGCTCGGCGGGGCTCACCGGGGCCTCGACGGCCGGCGTACCGGCGGCCTGGCCCTCGACCGGTGCGCCACTGCGGGTGCGCCGACGGCGGCGCGGGGTGCGCGCCGGGCGCTCCCCGCGGTCCTCGCGGCCCGGTGAGCGGTCCTCGCGGCCCTGCGAGCGGTTGTGCGCGCGGTCCTGTCCGGGACGGCCGCCGCGGTTGCGTGAACCCGTCTCGCCCAGGTCCTCCACCTCTTCGGCGGCCAGACCCGCGCGGGTCCGCTCCGAGCGCGGCAGCACACCCTTCGTGCCCTCGGGAATGCTCAGGTCCGCGAACAGGTGGGGCGACGTGGAGTACGTCTCCGGCGGGTCGTTGAACGGGAGGTCCAGCGCCTTGTTGATCAGCTGCCAGCGCGGGATGTCGTCCCAGTCGACCAGCGTGATCGCCGTACCGGTGTTGCCTGCGCGGCCCGTGCGGCCGATGCGGTGGAGGTAGGTCTTCTCCTCCTCCGGCGACTGGTAGTTGATCACGTGCGTGACGCCCTCGACGTCGATGCCGCGGGCGGCGACGTCGGTGCAGACCAGCACGTCGACCTTGCCGTTGCGGAAGGCGCGCAGCGCCTGCTCGCGGGCGCCCTGGCCGAGGTCGCCGTGGACCGCGCCGGAGGCGAACCCGCGGCGCTGGAGCTGCTCGGCGATGTCCGCGGCCGTGCGCTTGGTACGGCAGAAGATCATCGCCAGACCGCGGCCCTCGGCCTGCAGGATGCGGGCGACCATCTCCGGCTTGTCCATGGAGTGCGCGCGGTAGACGTGCTGCGAGATGTTCGCGACCGTCGCACCCTCGTCGTCCGGTGCCGTGGCCCGGATGTGAGTCGGCTGCGACATGTAGCGACGGGCCAGACCGATCACCGCGCCCGGCATGGTGGCCGAGAAGAGCATGGTCTGGCGCTTGGCCGGAAGCATGTTGATGATCTTCTCGACGTCGGGCAGGAAGCCCAGGTCGAGCATCTCGTCGGCCTCGTCGAGGACGAGGGACCGGATGTGCTTCAGGTCCAGCTTCTTCTGGCCGGCCAGGTCCAGCAGGCGGCCGGGGGTGCCGACGACCACGTCGACGCCCTTCTTCAGGGCCTCGACCTGCGGCTCGTACGCGCGGCCGCCGTAGATCGCCAGGACGCGCACATTGCGTACCTTGCCCGCGGTCAGCAGGTCGTTCGTGACCTGCGTGCAGAGCTCGCGCGTCGGGACGACGACGAGCGCCTGCGGGGCGTCGGTGAGGTCGCCGGCCTTGGCGCGGCCCGCCTCCACGTCGGCGGGGACGGTGACCCGCTCGAGGAGTGGGAGGCCGAAGCCCAGCGTCTTGCCGGTGCCGGTCTTGGCCTGGCCGATGACGTCGGTGCCTGAGAGGGCTACCGGGAGCGTCATCTCCTGGATGGGGAAGGGAGTGGTGATGCCGACGGCTTCCAGGGCCTCGGCGGTCTCGGGAAGGATTCCGAGTTCACGAAACGTCGTAGTCAGGGTGCTGCCTCTTCTTGTGTGCGCGGTGCGAGGCGAGCGCGGGGGTCGTCTGGACCGTGCCGGGGACGTCGGCCGCCTCACGGGCGGGCCGTGGGGTACGGGACCACTGCCGACGCTCTAGCGCTCGTACCGCTGAGGGTCCCTCCGATCGTCGTACGCATGGTGCCGTACGGTCAGGGAGGGCTGTCGGGTCGGAGCCGATCGGGCCACCGACCGGGCATCCTCATTCGTGCGGCCCGTCGAGTACTCGGCGGGCGCATTACCACCATACCCCGGATCCGCGCACATGCGATGGCCGATTTGGTCACGTAGTGGGCGTCACACTGATTGACCAGGACCTTCCGCTCCGCGACGGACGGGCTAGTGTGCGCTTCATGACGACGTCTGACAAGCCCGACCTCGCTGCCGACACCCCCGCCGAACCCACCGGAGTGGCCGCCCGCAACTGGGACGGGGCCGCCGCCGACCCGCAGTACCGCGCCGCGGTCGTGGACCTCCTCGGCGCGCTCGCGTACGGCGAGCTGGCGGCGTTCGAGCGGCTCGCGGAGGACGCCAAGCTGGCGCCGACGCTGGCGGACAAGGCGGAGCTGGCGAGCATGGCGTCGGCGGAGTTCCACCACTTCGCGCGGCTGCGGGACCGGCTCGCCGAGATCGGCGAGGAGCCGACGGTGGCCATGGAGCCGTTCGTCGCCGCGCTCGACGGGTTCCACCGGCAGACGTCCCCCTCCGACTGGCTTGAGGGGCTCGTGAAGGCGTACGTCGGCGACTCGATCGCCAGCGACTTCTACCGGGAGGTCGCGGCTCGCCTCGACGCGGACACCCGCGACCTCGTGCTCGCCGTGCTCGACGACACCGGGCACGCGAGCTTCGCCGTGGAGAAGGTGCGCGCGGCCATCGAAGCGGACCCGCGCGTGGGCGGCCGGCTGGCGCTGTGGGCGCGGCGGCTGATGGGCGAGGCGCTGTCGCAGTCCCAGCGGGTCGTCGCCGAGCGGGACGCGCTGTCGACGATGCTCGTCGGCGGGGTCGCGGACGGTTTCGACCTCGCCGAGGTCGGCCGGATGTTCTCGCGGATCACCGAGGCGCACACCAAGCGGATGGCGGCGCTCGGGCTGGCCGCCTGAGCGCTCCGCGCGTACGGCGAGATGGGGGTCCCCCCCGCCCTTCAGGCGTGGGGGAGTGCCGGGCGTCGCGACGCCGCGGAGATCCGTCGGAAGCGCCCTAAGCCGTCGCCGACTGCCGGTGGAATCTTTCCGCCGCGGGCCGGAGCAGCAGCGACAGGGAGGCCGCCGAGACGACCAGCGCGCCGACGAGGTTGACCAGGAGGTGCCCGGCGCCCAGCGCGGTGTGTGTGACGAACGCGCCGAAGAGGGCGCCGGCGACGCCGGTCGGCAGTACCAGGGTGCGGGACGGGAGGCGGTGCGGCAGCCGGTACACGGCGGCCCACGCGAGGGCGAGACCGAGGACCGCGGAGCCGAGCGCTTCCAAGAACATCATGGGGTTCCCTCCCGCACGGCCAGGGGCAAATCGGTCGTAGCCGGTACTACCCTCCACGCGCGGGAGTCAATCCTCCCCACGGGCGGCATGTGCTCCGTCTGCGCAGTTCAGGACATGCGCGGAGCGGGGGGCGCGCACGGCGCGGGAACACGGCTCGGGGACACGCACGGGAAGGGGCCGGGGGCGATCGCCACCGGCCCCTTCCCGTCTGTTCGAGCCGCGCCCTACAGCGCGCTGAAGCCGACCTTGCGCACGGAGGGCTCACCGATCTCCACGTACGCCAGCCGGTCGGCCGGAACCAGGACCTTGCGTCCGTGGTCGTCCACGAGGCTCAGCAGCTGGGACTTCCCGGCCAGCGCCTCGGACACCGCGCGCTCGACTTCCTCGGCACTCTGACCGCTCTCCAGAACAATCTCGCGCGGCGCGTGCTGCACGCCGATCTTGACCTCCACGGCTATGTCCCTCCGACGGTCAGTGAAGTGCGCGGCCATCCGCGCCGTACCCAGCACACATTAGCCCGGGAGAGGGGACGAACACGGCCCGGCCATGAACGCCAGGAGCGAACAGCCGACGGGACGGCGCCCGGGCGGCCCGCCGGGGCGCCGTGTCAGTGGGGCTGATCGGTCCCGTGCAGCGGGAAGCCCGCGATGCCCCGCCAGGCGAGCGAGGCCAGCAGCTGGACCGCCTGGTCGCGCGGCACACTGCGGTCGCTGTGCAGCCAGGAGCGCGCCACCACCTGGGCCAGGCCGCCCAGTCCCGAGGCGAGCAGCGTCGACTCCGCGCGCGACAGGCCGGTGTCCTCGGCGATGACGTCGCAGATCGCCTCGGCGCACTCGGTGGTGACCTTGTCGACGCGCTCGCGCACCGCGGGCTCGTTCGTCAGGTCCGACTCGAAGACCAGGCGGAAGGCCCCGCCGTCGTCCTCCACGTACGCGAAGTACGCGTCCATGGTGGCCCGGACGCGCTGCTTGTTGTCGGTCGTCGACGCCAGGGCGTTGCGGACCGAGTCGATCAGCGACTCGCAGTGCTGGTCCAGCAGGGCCAGGTAGAGGTCCAGCTTCCCCGGGAAGTGCTGGTAGAGCACCGGCTTGCTGACGCCGGCGCGCTCGGCGATGTCGTCCATCGCGGCCGCGTGGTAACCCTGCGCGACGAAGACCTCCTGGGCGGCACCCAGGAGCTGGTTCCGTCGGGCTCGGCGCGGCAGGCGAGTGCCCCGCGGGCGTACCGCCTCTGTCTGCTCGATGGCTGTCACGCCGCCTCCCAAAATCGTCCACATGCGGTGTGCGCCGCGCGGCCATCGTACTTTTGAGTAACCGTGGTGTGCGCGGTGCCAGCGCAGAATTTCACGGACAGGACTCCGGGGAAATGGTGTGGATCGCGCCAAACGGTGTCGGGGCGGGCGCACGGGGCCTCCCACCCGTCGTCCGTACGTCCGACGCCTCGCTCACCAGTACCTTCCGGTCCTGTCGCCCTGTCACCGGTGGATCGGGAACGGTGTCCCGCGCGCGCGGGACACCGTGTCACCGGTAGTCGTCCTCGTCCAGTGCGACGACCCGTGCCTGCTCGGCGCGGTCGGCCTCGTCGGCGCTGAAGGACTCCACGCCGGTCGGCGGGTCGTCGCGGTTCGGCGCGATCTCCGCGTGCTGCTCGGCGGCGTCCGCCTCGGGAGCCTCGACATCGAGCTCATTGGCGTCCGCCTCGGCGTCGAGCGTCTCGGGGTCGGTGGGGTCGACGGTCATGCGGGGCTCCCTTCCAGTCCACAGTCCACTGCGACCTGCCCGGGCCGGACTCGGGACTCCTTCCCGTCCTTCCCCGGGCCGGGCTTCCGCCACTGCGAGTGCCCTGTTCCGAGCCTAGGAGACACCCGATCGCGGCGCTATGCGGTCTCCTCGCGCCCCGTTCGTCCGGTGAGGGCGTGAGGGCCATGGGTATGGCGGCAACCGTGGCGGGTCTTCGCGGAATGCCTGCCGGGTTGTCCGAGGGCTCAGCAGTGTTCGGGGCGAACTCCCGTTCGTACCAACGCTCCTGTGACAGCGAACACGTGAACCACTGCGTGATCGTCTCGTAACATTGCCGCATGTCTTCGACCGAGCTGCCGTCCGTGCCGCCTGCCAATGTGCTGCCCAAGGTGACACCCGTCAGGGTCGCGGAGGGCGAGCGGCTCCGGTCGGCCGAGTGCCGGGGGATCACCGTGACCGTACGGTCGAGACCGCCGGCGCGGGAGGGGCTGCCGCCCGCCCTGTACGTGCACGGGCTGGGCGGTTCCTCGCAGAACTGGTCCGCGCTGATGCCGCTGCTCGACGAACTGGTCGACAGCGAGGCGCTCGACCTGCCCGGTTTCGGCGACTCGCCGCCGCCGGACGACGGTGACTACTCGATCACGGGGCACGCGCGCTCGGTGATCCGTTACCTGGACGGAGCCGGACGCGGGCCCGTCCACCTGTTCGGCAACTCCATGGGGGGCGCGATCGCCACGCGTGTCGCCGCCGTGCGCCCCGATCTCGTCCGTACGCTGACGCTGGTGTCGCCTGCACTGCCCGAGATCCGTGTGCAGCGATCGGCGGTGCCCACGGGGCTGCTGGCGCTGCCGGGCGTGGCGGCGCTGTTCACGCGCCTCACCAAGCAGTGGACAGCCGAGCAGCGCGTACGAGGAGTCACGGCGCTCTGTTACGGCGACCCCGGGCGCGTGACGCCGGAAGGGTTCCGCAACGCGGTGGAGGAAATGGAGAGGCGGCTCCAGTTGCCGTACTTCTGGAACGCGATGGCAGGGTCCGCGCGCGGGATCGTGAACGCGTACACCCTGGGTGGCCAGCACGGGCTCTGGCGCCAGGCCGAGCGGGTCCTCGCGCCCACGCTCCTCGTGTACGGCGGCCGCGACCAGCTGGTGTCGTACCGCATGGCCCAGCGGGCCGCCCGCGCCTTCCGCGACTCCCGGCTCGTGACCCTGCCGGACGCGGGGCACGTGGCGATGATGGAGTACCCGGAGACGGTGGCCGCGGCCTTCCGGGACATGCTCGCGGGCAGCGCGGGGACGACCGAGGCCGGTGACGGGTCCGGTGGGTCCAGGACGGAGTCCAGTAAGGGATCCGGTACCGAGTCCGGTGCGGATGTCTCCGGCACGGGGAGTTGAGGCGCGGCGTGGGACGACACAGCCGCAAGGGAAGGGCCCCCAGGAGCGGGGCGGCCGAGGGGTCGGCGACCGCGGGGACGGGCCGGGAGAACGGAGCGGCCGAGGGCGCGCTGCCTTCGACGCCCCCCTCCATGCCCTCCATGCCCTCGAGGCCTCTGGGGCCGGTCATGGGATCGAGGCCGGTGCCGGGTCAGGGAGTGGCCCACGAGACGTCTCCCTCTCATGGCGGCACGCCCGCGTACGGCACACCGCGCGTGCGCGGCGGCCACCCCGAACAGCATGAGGCCGGCGGCGGCTGGGGTCGCCACGAGGGCAGGGCGGAGCGGGCCGTCGGCAGGACCGGAACCGGTGCGGCAGCCGGTGCGGCTGCCGAGAGGGGCGGGCGTGCGGGACCTCGTGTGCCCCGGCAGCGGGAGCAGCCCGCTGCCGTGTCCGACGCCTACGCCGGCACCGGGTCCCGCCCCGCTCACCCGGACACGCCTCCGGGCGGTCCCCGGCAGGTCTATCTCGATGCCTTCGACGAGGTCGACGACGTCTTCGCGCCCGGGCAGAGGCACCGGGTCGCTTCCGCCGCCGCCCGTCCCGGTGCAGGGGGCGGCGCGACCGGCCGGGCCGCCGGAGCCGCCGTCGCCGGTGGCTTCGGCGGTGGTGGCGGCGACGTGCCGGCCGGGGCCCTGGCCGGCGGCGAGAAGGGCAAGGGCGGCAAGGGTCGGACCTTCACCGGTATCGCGGCCGCCGCGGTGACCACCGTGCTGGCCGTCGTGGTGGCGGGGCAGGTCGCCGGCGGGGGCGACGGTGCCGCCGTGCAGTCGCAGGCGGCCGGGGGCGGTGAACGGGACAGCCACGACGAGTCCGCCTCGCGGAGCGACGAGCGGCCCACTCCGCCCGGGGAGCCGAGCCCGGTCACCCTGTCGTACGACCAGAAGATGGCGCAGAAGTACCGGCTCGCCGCCGGCCTCGAGGGGAACGGCAGGTTCCAGGCGGTCGCCGGTTTCGACGAGGCGCCCGGTGCGGGGCAGAAGTACCGGTACCGCGTGGACGTCGAGGAGGGGCTCGGGCTGGACGCGGAGCTCTTCGCGAAGGCCGTGCAGCAGACCCTGAACGACGACCGGAGCTGGGCCCACAGTGGCGGCCGGACCTTCGAGCGGATCTCCTCCGGCAAGCCGGACTTCGTCATCACGCTGGCCAGCCCCGGCACGACGGCCGACTGGTGCGCCAAGTCGGGCCTGGACACGACCATCGACAACGTTTCCTGCGACTCCGCCGCCACCGACCGCGTGATGATCAACGCCTACCGCTGGGCCCAGGGCGCGGAGACCTACGGCGACCGGATCCACGCGTACCGGCAGATGCTGATCAACCACGAGATCGGCCACCGGCTCGGGTACAACCACGTGACCTGCGACAAGGACGGCGATCTCGCCCCCGTCATGCAGCAGCAGACGAAGTTCCTCGACTACGGGGGCGTCCACTGCGAAGCGAACGCCTGGCCCTTCCCCAACAACAGCTGACGAAGACGGTCCGGTGACCGGTTTGTCGGCCTGCCGACCGGATCCCGTCGGCGTCGGCCAGGATTTCGACGCATCGTGACTGGTCGATCTCCTGGTTGGTCTTCTGGTTGATTCTCTGGCGCAGCGAAACGCCGTCCGCGCAGGAAAGTTACGGCCGTTCACCCCTTCCGGTGGCGCGACGGACAACCGTCCGTCGCGCCACCGTCATGTCCGCATACGTTCGTCCCGCTGCGAGCCGCCGGACCGACGGTGGCTGCCCGAAGGCGATTGGGGGTGCACACGTGCGCATCGGACTGCTTACCGAGGGTGGCTACCCCTATGCGAGTGGTGACGCCAGGCTCTGGTGCGACCGCCTCGTGCGCGGACTCGGGCAGCACGAGTTCGACGTCTACGCGCTCAGCTGCAGCGAGCGGCAGGAGGACGAGGGCTGGGTGCGGCTGCCGCCCCAGGTGAACCGGGTACGGACCGCCCCGCTCTGGACGGCCGTGGACGACGGCGTCGTCCACGGCCGCCGGACGCGACGGCGGTTCACCGAGGCGTACGGGGAACTCACGGCAGCGCTCTGCGCCGGTGGGCAGGCAGGTGGGGCAGACGGGACGGACGAGATCAACGAGGTAGGTGAAGCCACTGAGGCGGACCGTTTCGGCAATGCGCTCCGCGCGCTCGCCGAGCTCGCCCGTGACGAGGGTGGACTCGTCGGCGCGCTGCGTTCGGACGCCGCCGTGCGCACCCTCGAACACGCCTGTCGCGCGCCGGGCGCACTGCGCGCCGCGGGAGTGGCGCGGGTGCCCGATCTGCTCACCGTCACCGCACACCTCGAACGGGCCCTGCGCCCCCTCTCGCTCGACTGGTACGGGACCGACGGACTCGGCGCGGTCGACCTGTGCCACGCGACAGCCGGCGGAGCGGCCGCACTGCCCGGACTGCTGGCCCGCCACTTCTCCGGAGTCCCGCTGCTGGTCACGGAGTACGAGGGGGAACTGCGGGCGCGATACCTCCGGACCGGCGGGACCCCTCCGGTCCGGGCACTGCTCGCCTCCTTCCACAGGCGGCTGGCAGCCGAGACGTACCGGCAGGCGGCCTGTGTCACACCCGGCGGCGCACACGTACGCCGCTGGCAGGAACGCTGCGGCGCGGACCGCGCCCGGATCCGCACCGTTCACCCCGCCGTGGAGGTGTCCCGCCTCGATGACGGGGGCGGCTCCGCGGACCGCGCCGACCCGTACACCCTGGTCCGGGTGGGCCCCATCGCACCCACCGAGGACATGGTCTCCCTCCTGCGCGCCTTCGGGGAGATCCGCCGCAGTGTGCCGAGGGCCCGGCTGCGGATCATCGGGGAACTCGCCGAAGGGCCGGCCGGCGTGGACGGTCTCCGCAGCTGCGAGGCCCTGGCCGGGCAACTGTGCCCCGGCGACGAGACACGGGGCGCGCACGCGGTCGATGACGAGCCGGTGTCGTTCGAGATGATGGGCGGCCCCGGGGTGCCGGGCCTGGCGGGGGCGTGTGCGGCCGGAGCGGTCGTCGTCCTGCCGAGTGCTGCCGAGGGCTTCCCGGCCGACCTCGTGGAGGTCATGTTCCGCGGCCGGGCGACGGTCTCGACCGACACCGGAGCGGTGGCGGAGGTCATCGGTGACACGGGCCTCGTCGTGCCGCCGTGCGAGCCGCGGGCGCTCGCGCGGGCCTGCGTGACCCTGTTGCGCGACCCGGAGCGCCGTGCGCGCCTCGGTGCGGCAGCCCGCGCACGAGCCCTCGAGCTGTTCACCGTCGAGCGGAACACCGCGGCGTTCCGTGACCTCTACCTGGACACCATCTCCCGCTCCCCGGCGCGGCGGGAGGTCCTGGACGAGGCGGGAGAGCCGCTGCTGTTCGGTGTCCCGGCCGAGGCACTCGTCCCCTGGCGGTGGACGCGAAGGCCCAGCCCTCCGACCCCCGTGGTCCCGCGCTGGGCCGTGGCGACGGCCACTCCCTCCCTCCCGGCCACTCCCTCCCTCCTGGCCACTTCCTTCCCCCCGGCCACGGATCGCGGGGCGACGCCGACTGCCCGGCGGACGGGGGAGGCGACGCGATGAACGAGCGAGGACATGCGGAGGACCCGATCGAGGCGGGTTCCGCACGGACGTGGCCGGAGTCCGGTGAGCCGGCCGAACAGAATGCCGTGGACCAGCCGATGGCAGCACCGCGCCGAGCTCCCGGGGAGGCGAGCCGGCCGGTGTCCCCGTCCGAGACCTCACCCCCGCCTGTCGAACCGCCGGACTCCGCCGACCCCGTCAAGGCGCTGATGCACCGCCATCGCGCGCTCTGCGAGCGGGCCGTCGACCCGCTGGAGCTCGCGGCGCGCCTCGAGGCCCAGGGCATGACCGACCGCATCGCCGCCCGTTTCCGACACCGGGACGTGTTCTCGCTCGCCGAGGAGCTGTACGCACGCGTTCCCCGCGCCGAGGGGGCGTCGGCCCCGGAGCGTGAACCGGCGGGACCGCTGTACCCGCGCGCCGGGTGGATCGGCTTCGCCCTGCTGCCCGGTGCCCTGTGCGCGGTGGCCGTGGCCGGCGCGCATCTCACCGAGGGCCGGCCACGCCTCGCGGCCGCCGCGGTGGGCGCCGGCGCCGTCCTCCTCGGCCTGCGGGCCTCTCTCCGACGCGGACCCCTGCACGTCCCGGCCGGCCGGGACGCGGGCGGCGCACGCGCGTGGACCTGCTGGCTGTTCGCCTACGCCTTCTGCGGCGACGGGCTGCTCGCGGCCGCCCTCACCGGCGGGCCGGACGAACCCTGGCCGCTGGCCACCGCACCCGTGCTGGCCCTCACGCTGGCCTGCGCCCCCGCGGCCTGGTGCGCCGCGTTCCTCGCCGTACGCGTCCGCCGCGGACTGGCGGGGAGCCGGAACCTGGCGGAGTTCGCCGACTCCGTACGTCCCCTCCTCCTCGGCCTGATCACCGTCTGGGTGTGTGCCCTGGCCGCGTTGCTGGCCCTGTGCGGAGCGGTGCTGCACGAGCCCGCCGCGTACGCCGCAGCGGGCCCGCTCGGAGCGCTGTTGCTGCTCGCGCGTCTCCTCACGATGCACGGTGGCGCGCGGCTCTCCTCGACCCTCCTCGGTGCGGCGGGGGCGGCCGAGGTCACGGCGCTGGCCACGGTCTTCGCGGGCCGACTGCCGGGCTGCTCGTTCCTGTCCGTCCCCGTGGAGACCGTCGTCGCTGCCTACGGACCGGGCGCCGTACCGGGACTCGCCTGCGGAGCGGCCGCTGCGGTCCTCCTCGTCCACGCCACCCGCACCCTCACCCGGGCCTCGGCCCACGTCCTGCCCGCCGGATCCCCTTGACCCCCGGCGCGCCACCCTCCCCACCACGTCCTGGACCGGTCGGACCCAGGACGCCCTCGGGAACCCGAGTCACGCTCGACCACCCGGGGCACGACCGCCCGGGCGCCGACGACGGGTTCCGGACGCACCGCTCCCGCGGGGCCGACGCCGCGGACCTTTCCCGATGCACGGCATCACCGGCATCACCTGTAAGGAGAACGCCAGATGATCACCTCCCGAACCGGAAAATCCGCCCCGGGAGCCGCCCGATGAGAGTCCTGCTGATCGGAGCCAACGGATATCTCGGCCGTTTCGTCGCCGACCGGCTGCTCGCCGATCCGGCCGTGCAGCTCACCGCGCTGGGCCGGGGTGACGACGCCGACGTACGGTTCGACCTCGCCACCGGAAGCCCCGGCGCGCTCACCCGTTTCCTCGACGCGGTCCACCCCGGAGTCGTGGTCAACTGCGCCGGAGCCACCCGGGGCGGCGCGCGTGAACTCACCCGGCACAACACCGTCGCCGTCGCCACCGTCTGCGAGGCCCTCCGCCGCAGCGGCTGCGGGGCGCGCCTGGTGCAGATCGGCTGTGCCGCCGAGTACGGGCCCAGCCAGCCCGGCTCCTCCACCGCGGAGGACGCCGTGCCGCGCCCCGGCGGCCCGTACGGCGTGAGCAAGCTGGCCGGCACCGAGTTGGTCCTCGGCTCCGGGCTGGACGCCGTCGTGCTGCGCGTGTTCTCGCCCGCCGGTCCCGGCACCCCGGCCGGCTCGCCCCTCGGCCGGCTCGCCGAGGCCATGCGCCGGGCCATGCAGTCCGGCGACGGCGAACTCAAGCTCGGCGGCCTCGGCGTCCAGCGCGACTTCATCGACGTCCGCGACGTCGCCCGCGCCGTGCACGCCGCCTCGCTCTCCGCCGCCCAGGGAGTGATCAACATCGGCTCGGGCCGCGCCGTGCGCCTGCGCGACACCGCCGCCGTCCTCGCCCGGGTCGCCGGCTACGGCGGGGCCCTGCACGAACTCGACGGACCCCCCGGGCACGTCCGGCCCGTCGTCGGACACCCGCGCAACGACCCGGACCACGCGGCACCGCTCGCCTATCCCTATCCGGACGGCTGCGGCAGCTGGCAGCAGGCCGACGTACGCACCGCCCGGGACCGTCTCGGCTGGCGACCCCGCATCAACCTCGAGGAGTCCCTGGCCGACATCTGGATGGAGGCGGCGTGCCGTATCTGACCCGACCGGGGCGGTCGCACCACCCCCCGCGCACCCCTGCCCGGCCACTGGGACGGGCTCGTCTCGCTTGCTGGACCGGGTGTCTCGGAATGAAAAAGGGCGTGGCAGTGTTACCGGGAGAGCAACTGTACTGATTGACGAGTCAACGGAGTCCCCGTGTCGCTGCCACCCCTGGTCGAGCCAGCTGCTGAGCTCACCGTAGACGAGGTCCGCCGGTACTCCCGCCACCTGATCATTCCCGATGTGGGCATGGACGGGCAGAAGCGGCTGAAGAACGCCAAGGTGCTCGCCGTGGGCGCCGGCGGCCTGGGGTCGCCCGCTCTGATGTACCTGGCCGCCGCGGGTGTCGGCACCCTCGGCATCGTGGAGTTCGACGAGGTGGACGAGTCGAACCTGCAGCGCCAGATCATCCACAGTCAGTCCGACATCGGCCGTTCCAAGGCCGAGTCCGCACGGGACTCGGTCAAGGGCATCAACCCGTACGTGAACGTGGTCCTGCACGAGGAGCGGCTCGAGGCCGACAACGTGATGGACATCTTCAGCCAGTACGACCTGATCGTCGACGGCACGGACAACTTCGCCACCCGCTACCTGGTCAACGACGCCTGTGTTCTGCTGAACAAGCCCTACATCTGGGGCTCGATCTACCGCTTCGACGGTCAGGCGTCGGTGTTCTGGTCCGAGCACGGTCCCTGCTACCGCTGCCTCTACCCGGAGCCCCCGCCGCCCGGCATGGTCCCCTCCTGCGCCGAGGGCGGCGTCCTGGGCGTGCTGTGCGCGTCCATCGGCTCCATCCAGGTCAACGAGGCCATCAAGCTCCTGGCCGGCATCGGTGAGCCGCTGGTCGGTCGGCTGATGATCTACGACGCGCTGGAGATGCAGTACCGCCAGGTCAAGGTCCGCAAGGACCCCGACTGCGCGGTCTGCGGCGAGAACCCGACCGTCACCGAGCTCATCGACTACGAGGCCTTCTGCGGCGTCGTCTCCGAGGAGGCCCAGGAGGCGGCGGCCGGCTCCACGATCACTCCGAAGCAGCTCAAGGAGTGGATCGACGACGGCGAGAACATCGAGATCATCGATGTCCGCGAGGTCAACGAGTACGAGATCGTCTCGATCCCGGGCGCCAAGCTGATCCCGAAGAACGAGTTCCTCATGGGCACCGCCCTGGAGACCCTCCCGCAGGACAAGAAGATCGTCTTGCATTGCAAGACGGGTGTCCGCAGTGCGGAAGTCCTCGCCGTACTGAAGTCGGCGGGCTTCTCCGACGCGGTCCACGTCGGCGGCGGCGTGATCGGCTGGGTCAACCAGATCGAGCCGGACAAGCCGGTCTACTAGACCCCGCTCGTCGGTCGTGAAGGGGCTCGGCGCCGTGGGTGCCGGGCCCCTTCCCGCTGTGCGCACGGTCCAGGACAACTGCCGGCCGGGGCGGCTCCGGGCCGTGCGGGACTCTGACGGGGCCGGCCGACGGAGGGTCCGTCCGCCCAGCGGCTCCGCTACGAGCAGACCTTGCCGTCCTGCGGCGCCTTCCCGTCCAGCAGGTAGGTGTCGATCGTGGAGTCCACGCAGTCGCTCCCGCTCCCGTACGCCCCGTGGCCCTCGCCCTCGAAGGTCAGCAGGACCCCGAC
The DNA here is from genome assembly GCF_034105845.1 of Streptomyces sp. CRN 30. Lineage (NCBI taxonomy): Bacteria > Bacillati > Actinomycetota > Actinomycetes > Kitasatosporales > Streptomycetaceae > Streptomyces > Streptomyces sp. CRN 30. The sequence goes on from NZ_JAVRHI010000281.1 coordinate 46,299, forward strand.
GCCCTCGCCCAGCTCGTCCGCCATCTTCCGCGCGCCCTCGTACGGCGTCGCCGGGTCCCCGGTGTTGCCCACCACCAGCACGGGTTCCGCTCCCGGCGCGCTCACCTCCGGCGTGTCGAACTGACCGGGCACCGGCCAGTCGTGGCACCAGCCCGCCGTGTCCCAGCCCAGGAACTCCCCGAACACCGGTGAGATCCTCCGGAACTCCGGCAGCACCTTCTTCGTGTCCTCCAGCGTGAGCCGCTGCTTGTCGTCCAGGCACGATATGACCCGTTGCGAATGCGTCTGCGTGCCGTACCGTCCCGAGGCGTTCCGCTCGTTGTACCCGTCGGCGAGGGCGAGCAGCTCCGAGCCGTCCCCCTCCTCTGCGGCGTCGAGCGCGCTGGTCAGCACGGGCCAGCTCTGCTCGCTGTAGAGCGGCAGGACGATCCCGGTGAGCGCCAGCGTCTGGGTGAGCTCGCGCGCGGACGAGGTCGGCAGCGGGTCGGCGTCGATCCGCTCCAGCAGGTTCGCGATCTTCCGCGTGCCCTGCTTCGGGTCCTGTCCGGTCGACTTGAGGTAGTTGTCGAGGGCGCGCTGGAAACCGCGGGCCTGGTTCTTGGCGTGGCCCACGGTGTCGGCGGTCGGATCGACGACCGCGTCCAATACCAGCCGGCCCACCTTCTCGGGGAACAGGTGGGCGTAGACGCCGCCGAGTTCCGTACCGTACGAGATGCCGAAGTAGTGCATCTCGTTGTCGCCGAGGACCTGCCGCATCAGGTCCATGTCGCGTGCCGAGTCGGTCGTCGACACATGGGCCAGGAGTTTGCCCGCGGCCTTCTCGCAGCCCGCCCCGAAGTCCGCAGCGTCCTTGAGGTACGCCGCCTCCTCGGCCGCGTCGTCCGGCGTGGCGTCCACGGTCTCGGCGGCCTGGATGTCCTTGTCGCTGCGGCAGCGCACCCCTTCACTGGCGGCGACCCCGCGCGGGTCCCAGCTCACCAGGTCGTACCGCTCGTGCAGGTCCCCCGCGATGCCGGCGTACGAGGGCATCATGGACACGCCCGAGCCGCCCGGACCGCCGAAGTTGAACAGCAGCGAGCCGATGCGTTCGCCCCCGCTGCCACTCGCCTTCGACCGGATCAGCGCGAGGTCGAGCGTCTCCCCGTCCGGCTTGTTCCAGTCCAGGGGCGCCTTCAGCGTCGCGCACCGCCAGGAGCCGCCGGGTGCGGGGGCGTCGGAGGTGGCCTCGCACTCGCTCCACGCGAGCTTCTGCGAGGTCAGCGAGGCGGGCAGCGGGGTGCCGTCGGACGAGGGCGTGGCCGACGAGGTCCCCTCCCCCTTGTCGTCGTCCGTGCTGTCCGCGGACGAGCCCCCGCCGCAGCCGACCAGCAGTACCGCGGCGGCGGCCAGTCCCGTCCACCGTGCGAATCGCGCCATGTGCACTTCCCCCCTCGCCACGTCGTCCACCGAAGGTCGCGGAGGACGGTCATGCCATCGTATGCGCACGGTCCCGAGGGCCGATGCGACCTGTGGATAACTATCTGACCTGTGCTTTTGCGGGCGCATGGCTTCCGTTTCACGAGCACACGGTGCCTGCTGCGGGTACGTCGTCCCGCAGCAGATAACCGTTCACGGCACCTTGCACGCACGTGTTTCCGCTGTCGTACGCGCCGTGCCCCTGCCCCTTGTAGGTGAGCTCGACTCCGACTCCTTCGCCCAGTGCGCTCGCCATCTTCCGCGCGCCCTCGTACGGCGTGGCGGGGTCGCCGGTGTTGCCGATCACGAGGATCGGTGCCGCGCCGGGTGCGCTGACGTCGGGGTGTTCCGCTGCTCCGGGCACGGCCCAGTCGGTGCAGCCGACCATGCCCCAGGCCAGGTACTCGCCGAAAAGGGGAGACGCTTCCCGGAACCGGGGGAGCCGGGACCGGACGTCCGCGACGGAGTAGCGCGCACTGTCGTCGGCGCAGTTGACGGCGGTGTTCGCCGCGGTCATGTTGCTGTACTCGCCGTTCTCGTCGCGTCCGTTCATCGAGTCGGACAGCAGCATCAGCACGCTGCCGTCACCGTCGTAGGCCTGTTCCAGCCCCTCGGTCAGGTAGCTCCAGAAGTCCTGGGAGTACAGGGCTTGGGCGATCCCGCCGGTCGCGGCGGTCTGGGTGAGCTCACGCGGGAAGGTCCCGGGTATCGGCTCGCTGTCGAGGTCCCTCAGCAGCCGGGCGATCCGCTCCTCGACGTCCTTCACGTCGTCGCCCACCGGGCAGCCGTCCGCCTGCGCGACGCAGTCCTCCGCGTAGTTGTCGAGCGCGAGCTGGAAGCCCTCGGCCTGACCGAGCGACCCCTGCTCGGCGGTCTGCGTCGGGTCGACGACCGCGTCGAACACGGCTCGGCCCACCGTCCCGGGGAACAGGTGGGCGTAGACGCCGCCCAGTTCGGTTCCGTAGGAGATGCCGAAGTAGTGCAGCTCGTCGTCGCCGAGGACCTGCCGCATCAGTTCCATGTCGCGGGCCGTGTCCGTGGTGCGGACGTGCGGCAACGTCCGGCCGGAGTTCTTCTCGCAGGCGGAGTTGAACGCCTTCGTGGCGTCCAGGAGCCGCTTCTGCTCGGCCGTGCTGTCGGGCGTCGTGTCCTGCTGGAAGTACGTGTCGAGTGCGGCGTCGTCCTGGCACCTCACCGGTGCGCTGCGGCCGACTCCGCGGGGGTCGAAGCTCACCAGGTCGTAGCGGGCGCGCAGGTTCTCGTAGTCCTCGGCGAACGAGGGCAGGGCCGTGACGCCGGAGCCACCGGGACCACCGAAGTTGAACACGAGCGAACCGATGCGTTCGTTGCCGGCACCGCTCGACCGGGCCCGGATCAGCGCGATGCCGATCGTCCGGCCGTCCGGCTCGTCCCAGTCGAGCGGCGCTCGCAGCGTGGCGCACTGCCACGTGCCGCCGTCCGGCAGCGGGGATGGTGCCTCGCCGGCGCCCTGGGCCGTGGACGGCGCCGGGCAGTCCTTCCAGCCGAGTCGCTGGGCCGTGAGGTCACCGTCCTCCTCGGTGTCGCCACCACACCCCGCCAGCGGTGTGCACAGCAACAGGACGGTGGTGGTCAGGGCGGCAGCGCGCGGCCGGGGCGGCTTGGGCATGCCCCCATCCTGGGCCCGGCCCCGTGGCCCCGCTCGGGGCGTGGGCCGTGCGGGTGAGGCACACCGCCCTACAACGCGCCCTTGCGTGTCAGATGGTTGAACGCCAGCCAGCCCGGCAGGACGGGCAGCCACAGGGTCAGGAGCCGGTAGAGCAGTACCGCGGGGGCGGCGACCTCCTTGGGGAGGCCGACGGCGATCAGGCCGACGGTGAGGGTGGCCTCGACTGCGCCGACGCCGCCGGGGGTGGGGGCCGCGGAACCGAGGGCGTTGCCGGCGAGGAAGACCACCGCGACACTGGCGAGGCTCAGCGCGGGCATGTCCTCCGGGCCGAACGCCCGGATCGAGGCGTCCAGGCACATCACGAAGCAGAACGTGAGCAGCAGCATGCCACCGATGCCCGTGATCAGTTTCTGCGGCCGTTGCAGCACGTCCAGCATGCGCGGTACGACACCCGCGAACAGTGACCTCACGCGCGTGACGACGAACTTGCGCAGGAACGGCACCGACGTCACCACGAGGACCAGCACCGCCACCGTCAGCAGGCCCGCGATGACCGTGCGGGACGGCGACAGGGAGGGGGTCTTCTCGGTGCCGGTCAGGTAGCCGAACGCCAGCAGCATCAGGATGTGGCAGCCGAGACCGAACAGCTGTGACGCGCCCACGCTCGCCACCGCGAGCCCTGGGCGCACCCCCGCGCGCTGCAGGAAGCGGGTGTTGAGGGCGACACCGCCCACTGCGGCGGGCGCCACGATCTTCACGAACGAGCCGGCGACCTGTGCCGCCACCGTCCGGGGGAAGGGGACCCGCTCCGGGACGAAGCCCAGCAGGCTCATCGCGGCCGCGACGTAGCTGAGCGCCGCGAAGAGCACGGCGGCGGCGACCCAGCCCCACTCGGCGTTCTGGACGAGCGGCCCGAACTCGATGTGCGTGAGCTGCGTCAGCAGGAAGTACGCGCCGATGGCGCCGGCGATGAAGCTGATCAGGGTGCGTGGCCTGACCCGTTCCAGGCGCGCGGGTTCGACCGGTGCCTGGGGCCTGATCAGCAGCACCTGGTGGCGGATCTGGGTGAGCAGGTCCTCCTCACGCGCCTCTTCTATGGCCTCGTCGATCGCCCGCTTCTCGGCCCGCTGCTCGGCGCGTACGGCCTTCTTGCCGGGTTTCGTGAGGTCGGTCGCGGCGTCGGTGCCCTGGGACTCCTGCAGGCGGAGCTGCTTGGCCAGCTGGGAGGCCTCCAGGACCGCCTCGCGCTCGCGTTCCGCCCGCTCCCGGGCCAGTCTGCGCAGTGTCGCGCGGTGGGAGCGGGTGAGCGCGATGGGCTGCAGCATCGGCAGACAGTCCGCCACCGCGTCGGGGCCGAGGACACCGACGGCGGACGCCACGGCACGTTCGGCACCGACGCGCAGTCCGAGCGTGGTCACCAGTTGGGCGATGTCCATCCGCAGCAGCAGGTCACCGGCGGCGATCTCACCACCGCGCAGATCGGTGAGGACCACCGTGCCGGAACGATCCACCACGATCGCGTCCCCGGCCAGCCGGCGGTGCGCGATGCGCCGCGACTGCAGGGCCTTCACCTGGTGCCAGGTCTCCCGCAGCAGGTCGTCGGTGATCTCCTCGTCCGCCAGGGAGTCGAGGGTGCGGCCGCCGGCGTGCTCGTAGACGAGCATCACGGCGTCCGGGCCCAGTTCCGAGGTGGCGATCAGCTTGGGCGCGTTGGCGCCGGCCGCGATGGCCGCGTACGCCAGCAGCGCCTCCTGCTCCAGCGCCTGGCGCAGCGACTGCAGGCTGCGGCGCGTGGCGAAGCCGCGCAGGGCGAGGTTGCGCCACACCCGGTAGAAGAAGCCCTGTGCCTGCTGCTCCCGGTCGACCACCGTGACGTCCAGGGGCGGGCCGTCCTCCAGGGTCACGAAGTACCGCCGGCCCCGGTCGCCGGTCTCGGAGGTGTCCGGCGCCTCCACGCGGGAGGCGCTCACGGGCGTGAAGCCGACACGGCGCAGGCCCGCCATCAGTGTCCGTCCCGTGGGGCGCACATTGGGCGAGCCGACCGCGTACAGCGTCCCGTAGGCGACGGTCCAGCCGATCAGCACGGTGAGGATGATCGAGAACGGCGTCGTGTAGCCGGTGACCAGCATCGAGAACGCGTCGAGGAGCAGCACGATCCACAGCACCGCGCGCCAGCGCGGCCTGCGGGACATGCCCACGGCTGTCATGTACGCGATGACAGGGGCGAGGTAGCCGTGCACCGGATCGGTGAGGGCGTGGATGTCGCCGGGGGAGGGCTGGGTCAGGGCGTCCTGGATGGAGTCAGGGGAGGCGCGCGCGACCCACAGATCGGTGGCGAGCGTCACTCCGTGCGCGAGGACGGCCGCGAGTACCCCGTCGGCGATGCGCAGTCCGTCCCGCTTGATCAGCCGCTCGATCGCGAAGGCGACCGGGACCAGCAGGATCGCGATGCTCGACGCCAGTCCGGCGATCTTGATCAGCAGGTCGGGCGCCTGGCCGGTGCCCTTGTTGATGTCCTGTTCGAGTCCGGATGTGGTGCCATGGGCGAACGCGGCGATCCCCAGCAGCACGACGATCGCGAGCACGCCCACCAGGAGCCGCATGAGGTCGGAGGGTCGGTGCACGCGCGCGGGGAGCAGTGGTTCGTCGCCCTCCACCTCGCCGACGTGTCCCTCGAGCACGACGTCCGGGTCCGGACCGGTCCGGTCGCCGTTCGTCCCGTCCTTGTCCGCGGTGTCCGGGCGCGACGACGCCTCAGAGGTGCCCGCACTGTCTTCCGGGTGCACGCCCTGCCGCCTCATCGTCTCTTCGTGGTCTCGTATCACCAGTCACCGCCCGCACGATGGTGGCATGCCCCGCCGACACACACGGACATCAGGGTGCAATGCGGGGGCGCACAGTCTGCCCCAAGCGGCGCGGGAGGGCGAGGGAAGCGCGGAGCCGCTGCCACGACCCATTGTCGGTGACGTCGGGCAGGATGGGTCGGATGAGCGAGGAAAGCCTTCCGGCGGACGCCCTGCCGGAGTACGCGGAGCGGGTCCTCGACGTCGCCGAGCTGATCCCGCCCGGGCGCGTCATGACGTACGGCGATGTCGCCGAGTGGCTGGGGGAGGGCGGCCCCCGGCAGGTGGGGCGCGTCATGGCGCTCTACGGGGGAGCCGTGCCGTGGTGGCGGGTCGTCCGCGCGGACGGCGTGTTCCTCGCCGGGCACGAGCAGGACCTCCTCGGGCACTACCGGGCCGAGGGCACACCCCTGCGCGAGGCCGGCCGGGCCGCGGAGGGACACCTGCCACGCGTGGACATGAAGCGGGCCCGGTGGGACGGGACCGGACGGGGCGGCCGCCCCACCTGACGCTCCCGTCCCGCGCCGGGCGGGCGGCGACGGCGGCACGTCCTCCCGGATCGCGGTGCCGGAACCGGCCGACCCGGCCCCTGCCCCGTACGAGGGACCCGAGGCACGCCAGCGACATGGCGTACGTTCGAGGGGCGAGGGGCACGCGTGCCGGGAGGGAACAACAGGAAGCTCCGCTTCCGTACCGCCCGCAGGCGTAGCGTCGACTGCGCGCGTCCCTCTCATCCCGCGGCCACCGCCCGCCACCCGCGGCCGGCCGCCGACCAGCACACCCACCAGGACCGGCGAACCACGTGAGCTCCTCTTCCTCCACCCGACGCCTGCCGCACCACTCGGTACGGCAGGGGCCCCGTGGCGCCTATCGACTGGTGCGTACCCCGCCGGCCCGGGCGGCCTCTCCTCGTCTGGACGCAGAGCAGCGTGCCGTGGTTGACCACGACGCCGGCCCGTTGCTCGTCCTCGCGGGTCCCGGCACCGGGAAGACGACCACGCTCGTCGAGTCCGTGGCGGCCCGCATCGCGCGCGGGGCGGACCCGGAGCGCGTCCTGGTACTCACCTTCAGCCGCAAGGCGGCCGTCGAGCTCAGGGACCGCATGGCGCTGCGCATGGGCGCCGCACGCGCTCCGCGGGCGACCACCTTCCACTCCTTCTGCTACGCCCTGGTCCGCGCCCACCAGGACAGCGACCTGTTCGTCGAGCCCCTGCGGCTGCTCTCCGGCCCCGAGCAGGACGTGGCGGTCCGCGAGCTGCTGGCGGGCCAGCCCGGCCTGGAAGACCTCGGGCTCGCCCACGTCCGCTGGCCCGACGAACTGCGTGCCTGCCTCACCACGCGCGGGTTCGCCGACGAGGTCCGCGCGGTGCTGGCCCGCAGCCGTGAACTGGGACTGGGCCCCGGCGCCCTGGACGCCTTCGCCCGGCGCATCGGCCGCCCGGACTGGCGGGCGGCCGCCGCCTTCCTCGCCGAGTACCTCGATGTCCTCGACCTGCAAGGCGTGCTCGACTACGCCGAACTCGTCCACCGCGCGGTCCTCCTCGCCCACCGTCCCCGCGTGGCCGAGGGCCTCGCCGCCCAGTACGACGCGGTGTACGTGGACGAGTACCAGGACACGGACCCGGCCCAGCTCCGGCTGCTCCGGGCGCTGGCCGGAGGCGGTCGCACCCTCGTCGCCTTCGGCGACCCCGACCAGTCCATCTACGCCTTCCGCGGCGCCGACGTGAACGGCATCCTCGACTTCCCGGACGCGTTCCCGCGCGCGGACGGCCGTCCGGCCCCCGTGGAGGTCCTGCGCACGTCCCGCCGCTCCGCCGCCGGCCTGCTCGACGCCACCCGCGCGCTGACGCTGCGCATGCCGCTCACCCGTCTCCCGGCGGAGAAGGTGCGGGCCCACCGTGAGCTGTCACCCGCACGGGACGGCGGGCAGGTGGAGGTCTACACGTACCCGACCCCGGGCACCGAACTCGACAACATCGCCGACATCCTGCGCCGGGCCCATCTGGAGGACGGCGTCCCGTGGCGCGACATGGCCGTCCTGGTGCGGGCGGGTTCCCGCACCATCCCCTCGGTCCGGCGCACGCTCACCGCGGCCGGCGTGCCCCTGGAGATCGACGGCGACGACCTCCCACTGCGGCACGAACCCGCGGTCGCCCCCCTGCTGACGGCACTGCGGGCGGTGGCACGCGCCGAACTGGAGGAGACGGAGGACACGGTCCGGGACCGAACGGACGACACGGCCCGGGACCGCGGGAGCACCGGCCCGGAGGACGGCACCGCCCACGACCGGGACGAGCCCGAGGCGGCGGACGCCACCGCGGACGGACCCCGGCCACGGCCCTCGTGGCTCGACACCGAGACCGCGCTGGACCTCCTCGTCTCCCCCCTCGCGGGCATGGACACCGCCGATCTGCGCCGCCTCGGCCGCGCCCTGCGCGAGGAGGAACGGGCCGCCGGCAACCCCGTACCGCCGCCCTCGGACGAACTGCTGGCCCGCGCGCTGGCCGAACCGGAGCGGCTGATCGCGCACGACCCGGCCTACGCGCGCGGCGCCCAGCGCCTCGGTGAGCTGCTGCGCAGGACCCGCACCCGCCTCGCGGACGGCGGCACGGCCGAGGAAGCGCTGTGGGAGCTGTGGAACGGCACGCCCTGGCCCGGGCGGCTGGCGTGGGCGGCCCGGCGCGGCGGCGCGGCCGGCCGCAACGCGGACCGTGACCTCGACGCCGTGTGCGCCCTCTTCGCGACGGCCGCGCGCGCGGAGGAGCGCACCGGCGGCCGGGGCGCGCTGAACTTCCTGGAGGAGATCGAGGCCGAGGACATCGCCGCCGACACGCTCACCCGGCGCGCCGTGCGCCCCGATGCCGTCCGCCTCATGACCGCCCACCGCTCCAAGGGCCTGGAGTGGCGCCTGGTCGTCGTCGCGGGCGTCCAGGAAGGCCTATGGCCGGACCTGCGCCGCCGCGGCTCGCTGCTGGAGGCCGACCGCATCGGCCGCGACGGCCTCGCCGAACCGCTCACCCCCAAGGCCCTCCTCGCGGAGGAGCGGCGCCTGTTCTACGTGGCCGCCACGCGCGCGCGGGACCGCCTCGTCGTCACCGCGGTCAAGGCCGCGGCCGACGACGGGGACCAGCCCTCCCGCTTCCTCACCGAACTGGGTGTCGAGCCCCAGGACGTCACCGGCCGCCCCCGCAGGCCGCTCGCCGTCGCCGCGCTCGTCGCCGAACTGCGCGCCACGACCGTCGACCCGCGCGCCTCCGACGCACTCCGGCAGGCCGCCGCCCGCCGCCTGGCCCGGCTCGCCGCGCTCGGCGACGAGGACGGCCGCCCGCTGGTGCCCGCGGCCCACCCCTACCGCTGGTGGGGCATGTTCGAGCCCACCGAGAGCAAGGTGCCCCTGAGGGACCGCGACCAGCCCGTCGTGCTCTCCGGCAGCGCCCTCGACCAGCTCGCCAACACCTGCGCCCTGCAGTGGTTCCTCGGCCGCGAGGTGAAGGCCGACGCGCCCGCGACCGCCGCCCAGGGCTTCGGGAACGTCGTGCACGTCCTCGCCGACGAGGTCGCCTCCGGCCGCACCCCCGCCGACCTCGACGTCCTCATGGAACGCCTCGACTCCGTGTGGAACGCGCTCGCCTTCGACGCCCCCTGGAAGTCGGACCAGGAGAAGGAGCACGCGCGCGTGGCGCTCGAGCGCTTCCTGCAGTGGCACGTCATGGACCGCACCGGGCGCACGCCGGTGGCCAGCGAGCACGAGTTCGACGTGACGCTGGCGGCGGCGGGCGCGTACGAGGTACGCATCCGCGGTTCCATGGACCGCGTCGAGGCGGACGGTGAGGGCCGCGCCTACGTGGTCGACTTCAAGACGGGCAAGCAGGCGCCCAGCTCCGCCGAGGTGACCCGCCACCCCCAGCTGGCCGTGTACCAGCTCGCCGTCCGCGAGGGCGCCGTCGACGACGCCTTCGACGGCGCCCGGCCCGAGCCGGGCGGCGCCGAGCTCGTCCAGCTGCGGCAGGGAGCCGCCAAGCGGGACGGCGGGGACACCCTGCCCAAGGTGCAGGCACAGGAGCCCCTGGAAGGGGAGTGGGTCGGGGAACTGCTGGCCACCGCCGCCGGCAAGGTCCTCGACGAACGGTTCTCCCCGACCACGGGCCAGCACTGCGCGCACTGCGCCTTCCGGGCGTCCTGCAGCGCCCGCCCCGAGGGCCGCCACGTGGTCGAGTGACGCCCGTCACGGACCGTCGCGCCGCCCTCCGCAAGGGACCGGTCCGGGGCCTCCGTAACCTCCGTGACCGAGAACACCACCCGTGCTGACCTGCGCTTCTCCCGGCCCGGACGACGATCCGGCACCCACTGTCAGTCACCGCCGCTAGCCTTCCTGGGGTGTCCGCTCGCCTCACCGATCCCGAACAGCTCAAGGAGCTCCTCGGCATCCCGTTCACACCGGAGCAGACGGCCTGCATCATCGCGCCGCCCGCCCCGCAGGTGATCGTGGCCGGAGCCGGCTCCGGCAAGACCACGGTGATGGCCGCGCGCGTGGTGTGGCTGGTCGGCACCGGCCAGGTCACCCCCGAACAGGTGCTCGGACTGACGTTCACCAACAAGGCGGCCGGCGAACTCGCCGAACGCGTCCGCAGGGCCCTCGTCAAGGCGGGTGTCACCGACCCGGACGCCATCGACCCCGACAACCCGCCGGGCGAGCCCGTCATCTCCACCTACCACGCCTTCGCGGGCCGCCTGCTGACCGACCACGGCCTGCGCATCGGACTCGAACCCACCTCCCGCCTCCTCGCCGACGCCACCCGCTACCAGCTCGCCGCGCGCGTGCTCCGGGAGGCCCCCGGCCCCTACCCGGCGCTCACCCGCTCCTTCCCCGACCTCGTCAGCGACCTCCTCGCCCTCGACTCCGAGCTCGCCGAACACCTCGTCCAGCCCCATGAGCTGCGCGCGTACGACACCGCACTGCTGCGCACCCTGGAGGGCGCCAAGCTCACCAACGCCGACCTGCGCAAGGTCCCCGAGACGGCCGTCGCCCGCCGCGAGCTCGCCGCCCTCGTCGACCGGTACAGGGCGGCCAAGCGCGAACGCGACCTGCTGGACTTCGGCGACCAGATCGCCCTCTCCGCGCGCCTCGCCGGCCTCCCGGAGGTGGGCCGCATCCTCCGGGACGAGTTCCGCGTGGTCCTGCTCGACGAGTACCAGGACACGTCCGTGGCCCAGCGCGTCCTCCTCGCGGGCCTCTTCGGCGACGGCACGGGCCACCCGGTGACCGCGGTAGGCGACCCCTGCCAGGCCATCTACGGCTGGCGCGGCGCCTCCGTCGCCAACCTCGACGACTTCCCCGAACACTTCGCGCACGCCGACGGCCGCGCCGCGACCCGCCAGGCGCTCAGCCAGAACCGCCGCAGCGGCGGCCGCCTCCTCGACCTCGCCAACGGCCTCGCCGAGCCCCTGCGCGCCCTGCACGCGGGCGTGGAGGCCCTCAGCCCCGCCCCCGGCGCCGAACGCGACGGCACGGTCCGCTGCGCCCTGCTGCCCACCCATGCCGAGGAGATCGACTGGATCGCCGACTCGATCGGTCACCTCGTGCGCACCGGCACGGCACCAGGGGAGATCGCCGTGCTGTGCCGCACCGCGACCGACTTCGCCGAGATCCAGGGCGCCCTCGTCGACCGCGACATCCCCGTCGAGGTCGTCGGCCTCTCCGGCCTGCTGCACCTCCCCGAGGTCGCCGACCTCGTCGCCGTCTGCGAGGTCCTCCAGGACCCCGGCGCCAACGCCTCCCTGGTCCGGCTGCTCACCGGGCCCCGCTGGCGCATCGGCGCCCGCGACCTCGCCCTCCTGGGGCGGCGCGCCCGGCTCCTCGTACCGCACGCGCGCGTGGGCCCCGACGACGACCCCGACCGGCGGCTCGCGGCGGCCGTCGAGGGCACCGACCCGGCCGAGGTGATCTCGCTGGCGGACGCCCTCGACACGTTCCTGGAGCTGCCGATCGAGGCCGAGCGGGGTGACGACGGGCTGCCCTTCTCGCCGGACGCGCGCGTGCGCTTCGCGCGGCTCGCCGCGGAACTGCGCGACCTGCGCCGCTCCCTCGCCGACCCGCTCATGGACGTGCTGCACCGCGTGCTCGCCGTCACCGGCCTCGAGGTGGAGCTCTCCGCGTCCCCGCACGCCCTGGCCGCCCGCCGCCGCGAGACGCTGTCCAACTTCCTGGACATCGCCGCCTCCTTCGCCGCGAGCAGTGACGGCGAGGCCACCCTGCTCGGCTTCCTCGGCTTCCTGCGCACGGCCGCCCAGTACGAGAAGGGCCTCGACAACGCCCTCCCCGGCGGCGAGAACACCGTCAAGGTGCTCACCGCCCACCGGTCCAAGGGGCTCGAATGGGACGTCGTGGCGGTCCCCGGACTGGTCACCGGCACCTTCCCGAGCAGCCAGGGACGCGAGAAGTGGACCTCCCAGGGCAAGGTCCTCCCGCACGGGCTGCGCGGCGACGCCGCCACCCTGCCCGACGTCGAGGCCTGGGACTCCCGGGGCCTGAAGGCCTTCCACGAGGCCATGAAGGACCACCAGCACACCGAGGAGCTCCGCCTCGGCTACGTCACGTTCACCCGCCCCCGATCCCTGCTCCTAGGCTCCGGCCACTGGTGGGGCCCCTCCCAGAAGCGCCCGCGCGGCCCGTCCGATTTCCTGACGGCCCTGTACGACCACTGCGCCGCCGGCCACGGCGAGATCGAGCACTGGGCGGACGAGCCGGAGGAGGGCGCGGAGAACCCCGCCCTGGAGGAAGCCGCCGCCGACCACGCGTGGCCGCTCCCGCTCGACGACGTCGCCCTGGCCCGTCGACGGGCCGCCGCCGAGACCGTCCTGTCCCACCTGGAGGGCCTCGCCCCCGACGGGCCCGCCCGCCCCGGCGCCGTACACGACCCGGCCTCCCACGGTGATCCCGAGTGGCCGTCTCCGCCGGACGAGGCGGACACCGAGCCGCCCTACGACGACCTCGCCGACGGTGAGCTTCCTCACCCGGCGGACGACCACCCGGAGGAGCACACTGGGCCGGGCGTTCCCGAGGACGACACCGCGGACTGGGATTCGTGGACGAGCGACCGGCCCGCGATCCCCCACCAGGCACCGGCCGCCGAGGCCCGCCCGCACCCTGCGGAGGCGGCCGGCCCGCACCCCGCGGACCCGCAGCCCCTGACTCCCGAGGAGGCCCGCACCATCGCCTCCTGGGACCGTGACCTGGACGCCCTCACCGGAGAGCTGCTGCGCGCCCGTCAGCGCGTCACCGACGTCCCCTTGCCGGCGTCCCTGACCGTGACCCAGATGCTGCACCTGGCCGCCGACCCGGACGGTTTCGCCCAGGAGCTCGCGCGCCCCATGCCGCGGCCCCCGCAGCCCGCCGCACGCCGCGGCACCCGCTTCCACGCCTGGGTCGAGGCACGCTTCGAGGCGCTGCGCCTGCCCATGCTGGAGCCCGAGGAGCTGCCCGGGAGCGATGCGGAGATCGCCGACGAGCGCGACCTGGAGGCGCTCAAGGACGCGTTCGAGCGCACCCGGTACGCCCACCGGACGCCGTACCGCATCGAGGCGCCCTTCCAGATCACGATCGCCGGACGGGTCGTCCGCGGCCGCATCGACGCCGTCTACGAGGGCGAGGACGGCGAGGGCACGACGTACGAGATCGTCGACTGGAAGACCAGTCGCTCCCGTACCGCGGACCCCCTCCAGCTCGCGCTCTACCGTCTCGCCTGGGCCGAGCAGCACGGTGTGCCCCTGCACACCGTCAAGGCCGCGTTCGTCTACGTACGGACCGGGGACGTCGTCCACCCCGCGGACCTCCCCGACCGGGCCGCGCTCGAACGGCTGCTGCGGGAGGAGGCGGGCACGGACACCCGGAATCCGGCCGCCGACGAACCGCCTGACCAGCATGTCCGCGCGGGCCGATAGGCTCGTGAGCATGAGCAAGCCCGTTGACAACGCCGTCAGCGTTGTCCGCACGTACATCCAAAACCATCGCGCCGCCTTCCTCGACGACCTCATGCAATGGCTGCGCATTCCCTCGGTGTCGGCCCAGCCCGAGCACACCGCGGACGTACGGCGCAGCGCGGACTGGCTCGCCGCTCGATTGCAGGGAACCGGCTTCCCGACCGCCGAGGTCTGGGAGACCCCCGGTGCCCCCGCCGTCTTCGCGGAATGGCCCTCCGACGACCCCGAGGCCCCCACGGTCCTCGTCTACGGGCACCACGACGTCCAGCCCGCCGCCCGCGAGGACGGCTGGGACACCGAACCCTTCCAGCCCGTCGTCCGCGGCAACCGCCTCCACGCGCGCGGGGCCGCCGACGACAAGGGCCAGGTGTTCTTCCACACACTCGGCGTCCGCGCGCACCTCGCCGCCACCGGCCGCACCGCTCCGGCCGTGCACCTGAAGATGCTCGTCGAGGGCGAGGAGGAGTCCGGCTCCCCGCACTTCCGCGCCTTGGTCGAACAACACGCCGACCGTCTCGCCGCCGACACCGTGATCATCTCCGACACCGGCATGTGGGACGAGGACACTCCCACGGTGTGCACCGGTATGCGCGGCCTCGCCGAGTGCGAGATCCGGCTCCACGGTCCGACGCAGGACATCCACTCCGGCTCCTTCGGCGGCGCCGTCCCCAACCCCGCCACCGCCGCCGCCCGCCTCGTCGCCGCCCTGCACGACGAGCACGCGCGCGTGGCCGTCCCCGGCTTCTACGACGGTGTCGTCGAGCTCACCGACCGCGAACGCGCGCTCTTCGCCGAGCTCCCCTTCGACGAGCGGAGCTGGCTGGCGACGGCCAGATCGACGGCGACGCACGGAGAAGCCGGGTACACCACCCTGGAGCGGATCTGGGCCCGCCCGACCGCCGAGGTCAACGGCATCGGCGGCGGCTACCAGGGCCCCGGCAGCAAGACCGTCGTCCCCTCCTCGGCCAGGGTGAAGCTGTCCTTCAGGCTGGTCGCCGGACAGGACCCCGACCACATAGAGAAGGCCGTCCGCGACTGGGCGGCCGACCAGGTGCCGGACGGCATCCGCTGCGAGGTCGTCTTCGGCGCGGCCACTCGCCCGTGCCTGACCCCGCTCGACCACCCGGCCCTGCAGTCCGTCGTACGCGCCATGGGCCGCGCCTTCGACAAGCCGGTGCGCTTCACGCGCGAAGGCGGCTCCGGACCCGCGGCCGACCTCCAGGACGTCCTCGGCGCACCCGTGCTCTTCCTGGGCGTCTCCGTCCCGTCCGACGGCTGGCACGCACCGAACGAGAAGATCGAACTCGACCTGCTCCTCAAAGGCGTCGAGACCAGCGCCCACCTCTGGGGCGAGCTGGCCGGAAGCCGGCGCGAGGCACACGAGAAACCCTGAGGAAGGCTCCGCACCTGCCACCGCCCGCCGCACACCCTGCCGAACCGCCCGCCGAGCAGCCCGTCGAGACCACCGTTCCCACGGGGGAGTTGGAAGCACCTGTGACCACCCGGACCGACCGCACCACCGACCGCACCACCGACCGTCCCATCTCACTGACCGCCCCCAGCGGCATCGACCGGGCCGCCCACCACCGACTCGACGAGGCCTGGCTCGCGGCGGCGTGGAGCCACCCCACCACGCGCTGCTTCGTGGTCTCCGGTGGCCAGGTGCTCATCGACGAGACGGAGGACGGCGCCACCGAGCTCGTCATGACCCCCTCCTTCGAGGCCCCCCTCACCGAGGCCCACCGCTACTTCCTGGGCATCGACGACGACGGTGTGAGCTACTTCGCCCTGCAGAAGGACGCCCTCCCCGGCCGCATGGACCAGTCCGCCCGCCCGGCGGGCCTGCGCGAGGCGGGCCTGCTGCTCTCCCCGCGTGACACCGGTCTCATGGTGCACGCGGTCGGGCTGGAGAACTGGCAGCGCACCCACCGCTTCTGCTCACGCTGCGGCGAGCGCACCGTCATCGCGGCGGCCGGCCACATCCGCCGCTGCCAGGCCTGCGGCGCGGAGCACTACCCGCGCACCGACCCCGCGGTGATCATGGCGGTGACGGACGACGACGACCGTCTCCTGCTCGGCCGCCAGGTGCACTGGCCCGAAGGCCGCTTCTCCACCCTGGCCGGCTTCGTGGAGCCCGGCGAGGCCATCGAGCAGTCCGTGCGCCGTGAGGTGTTCGAGGAGGCCGGCATCACCATCGGCGAGGTCGAGTACGTCGCCAGCCAGCCCTGGCCCTTCCCGTCCAGCCTCATGCTCGGCTTCCTCGCCCGCGCCACCTCCACCGACATCAACGTCGACGGTGACGAGATCTCCGAGGCCCGCTGGTTCTCCCGCGACGAGCTGCGGACCGCCTTCGAGTCCGGCGAGGTCCTCCCGCCCTACGGCATCTCCATCGCGGCCCGTCTGATCGAACTCTGGTACGGCGAACCCCTGCCCAGGCCGGGTGGCGCGGTCTGACGCCGGCCCGGGCAGCACGAAGGCGGCCCTCGGACGCATGAGCGTTTCGAGGGCCGCCTTGTCGCGGGGAGACCGACTCGCGAGAGCGTCGCAGGTCAGACGCCGAGCGCCTGCTTCACCTGGGCGAGACTCGGGTTGGTCATCACGACCTCGGAGCCGCCGCCGGCGGGGACCACCTGGACGGTCGGTACCGTCTGGTTCCCGCCGTTCGCCTTCTCCACGAACGCCGCGGACTCCGGGTCCTGCTCGATGTTGATCTCGTTGTACGCGATGCCCTCGCGGTCCAGCTGGCTCTTCAGCCGACGGCAGTAGCCGCACCAGGTGGTGCTGTACATCGTCACAGTGCCCGGCATGTCTCAGGTGCTCCTTCGGCTCGGATGGCGTCGTGCCTGTGAGGTGAACGTACGCGGACGGGCCGCCATTCCCGTACACGAGGGCCCGCAGCGCGTGGCAGGCAGGCGTCCGGCACGGCACGGGACGCCTCCCGCATTAGTACGACTGCGAGCCCCTGCCTGTGGACAACCTGCGCACCGGTCCCCGGCGACCTGGCAGCATGGCGGGGTGACAGCAGCAACGCACTCCACCCTGTTTCCGCAGGTTCCGGACACGCCCGACGCGGTGCTCGAGGGGCTCGACCCCGAGCAGCGCGAGGTGGCGACCGCCCTGCGTGGCCCGGTGTGCGTGCTGGCCGGGGCCGGCACGGGCAAGACCCGGGCGATCACCCACCGCATCGCCTACGGGGTGCGCGCCGGGATGCTGCAGCCCTCCAGCGTGCTGGCCGTCACCTTCACCAACCGCGCCGCCGGAGAGATGCGGGGACGGCTGCGCCAGCTCGGCGCCTCCGGTGTGCAGGCCCGCACGTTCCACTCCGCCGCGCTCCGCCAGCTGCAGTACTTCTGGCCCAGAGCCGTCGGCGGCGCCATGCCGAGGATCGTCGACCGCAAGATCCAGATCGTCGCGGATGCCGCGGCGGCCTGTGGCATTCGTCTCGATCGCAACGAGCTGCGGGACGCCACCGCCGAGATCGAGTGGTCCAAGGTCACGCAGACGGTCCCGGGCGACTACGCGGCCGCGGCTGCCAAGAGCGGTCGCGACGTCCCTCGGGACCCGGCCGAGATCGACCGGCTCTACGCCGCGTACGAGGACCTCAAGCGCAACCGCGCGGTCATCGACTTCGAGGACGTCCTGCTGCTCACCGTGGGGATCCTCCAGGACCGGCGGGACGTGGCGGAGCAGGTCCGCTCCCAGTACCAGCACTTTGTCGTCGACGAGTACCAGGACGTCAGCCCCCTGCAGCAGCGCCTGCTGGAACTGTGGCTCGGCGAGCGGGACGACCTGTGTGTCGTCGGTGACGCGAGCCAGACCATTTATTCGTTCACCGGTGCAACTCCGGACCATCTGCTCGACTTCCGCATCCGGCACCCCGGCGCCACGGTCGTCAAGCTCGTCCGCGACTACCGCTCCACCCCGCAGGTCGTCCACCTCGCCAACGGTCTGCTGGCCCAGGCCCGCGGACGCGCCGCCGAGCACCGGCTGGAGCTCGTCTCCCAGCGCGCCCCCGGCCCCGATCCCGTCCACACCGAGTACGGGGACGAGCCCGCCGAGGCGGAGGGCGCGGCCCGCCGCATCCGCGACCTCATCGCCTCCGGCGTCCCCGCGAGCGAGATCGCCGTCCTGTTCCGTACGAACTCCCAGTCGGAGTCCTACGAGCAGGCCCTCGCCGACGCCGGGGTGCCGTACCAGCTGCGCGGAGCCGAGCGCTTCTTCGACCGTCCCGAAGTGCGCAAGGCGGGCGTCGCCCTGCGGGGAGCGGCCCGCTTCGGTGCCAACGACACCCTCCTCGACGACACCGTCGACCTGCCCTCGCAGGTGCGGGCCGTGCTGTCGGGGGAGGGGTGGACCAGCCTGCCACCGGCGGGCTCCGGCGCGGTCAGGGAGCGCTGGGAGTCGCTGGCCGCACTGGTGAACCTCGCGCAGGACTTCGCCGCCGCCAAGCCGGACGCCACCCTCGGCGACCTCGTCGCGGAGCTCGACGAACGGGCGAACGCACAGCACGCCCCGACCGTCCAGGGCGTCACCCTGGCCTCACTGCACTCCGCCAAGGGCCTCGAGTGGGACGTCGTCTTCCTGGTCGGTGTCGCCGAGGGGATGATGCCGATCACCTACGCGAAGACCGACGAGCAGGTCGAGGAGGAGAGACGCCTGCTGTACGTCGGCGTCACACGGGCACGGGAGCGCCTCCACCTCTCCTGGGCCCTGTCCCGCTCGCCCGGCGGCCGCCCCAACCGCCGTCCCAGCCGTTTCCTCGACGGTCTGCGACCCGGATCGTCCACCGTCGCGGCCCGGAGCGGCGCGGGCGGCGGTGGAGGCGTCGAGCGGGGCCTGCCCGGCACCGCCACCGCCGTGGCCCCGCGGCGCGCCGGCCGCAGACCGGCCCGCTGCCGGGTCTGCGGCCGTTCCCTGCGGGACGCCGGCGACATGAAACTGATGCGCTGCGAGGACTGCCCCTCCGACATGGACGAGGGCCTCTACGAGCGGCTGCGCGAGTGGCGGGCGGTACAGGCCCGCAGCAGTGGCCAGCCCGACTTCTGCGTGTTCACCGACCGCACCTTGATGGCCATCGCGGAAGCCGGACCGACCACTCCGGCCGAACTCGCGCGCATCCCTGGCGTCATCACCCGCAAGCTGCAGCGTTACGGCGCCGATGTGCTCGCCATATGTGCAGGTCAGGCGAATGACGGCGATGGCTGGAACGAGTGATGCGAACTCGTCGAAAAAATAGTTTGCTCATGCCCCAGCAATCCCCATAGGTTCTTAGGCACGAGAGCAGCGGCCTTCTCGGAGGCCCTGATTCCGTGATGTACTTCATATCCGTCGGACCGGTTGACGCCGGCCCCCCAAGACGCCGAGAGGAGGCGAGTCCAGTGATCAGCATCAAGACCATCAGCAGCAGCAAAATGACCGATCGCTCGGCCGTCTCCCTGTGCATGCTCGGCGCCCCGATCCAGGGCACCGGTCTGTCCGGCATCCGTGCCGTCCGGCCCGCCTCCGCCCTGCCCCTCGCGGATCTCCCTGTCCGTGAGCGCAATGAGCGACCGAGCAAGGCACTGGAAGCAGCAGTAGTGGCACAGGCGCAGGCCTATGCCTTTACGGCGGCCGCCGGTGCCGGATCCCTGAAGCAGTCGCAGCACCACACGATGTGGGCCTTCCGTGGGCCTGAACCCTGGAGTCATCCAGCCTGATCACCGATCAGGCCGGCGCCTTCAGGGCCGCGGAACCCCACCCGGGATCCGCGGCCCTTCTGTTTGTCCCCGATCGGGGACGACGGAGCGAAGGGCCTCGGGACGAAAAAGACCCGGTACCAGCCGCCACCCGGCCGATCGGCCGGAACGACCAGACGAGGAAGACGAACCGTGCAACTCGAAGCGCACGCCCCGTCAGTACCGCCTTTCGAAACGCTCCCCCCGCCCGGCCCCACGGAGGACTCCTTGACCCCGCCGCTCGCCCCGCTCACCGCGCTCGACGACGCCATCGAGAACCTCGGCGTGCCCGTCCCCTGCCGCTCCTACGACCCGGAGGTCTTCTTCGCCGAGTCGCCGGCCGACGTGGAGTACGCCAAGTCCCTGTGCCGCACCTGCCCGCTGATCGAGGCCTGCCTCGCCGGCGCCAAGGAGCGGCGCGAGCCGTGGGGCGTCTGGGGCGGCGAGCTGTTCGTCCAGGGTGTCGTCGTGGCCCGCAAGCGGCCGCGTGGCCGCCCGCGCAAGAACCCGGTCACGGCATGAACACCGCAGGCACGATCGACCGCCCCCTCACGCACGACCCCAAGAAGCAGGCCCCGATGAAGTCGTCCACCAGCGAGCCCGTCGGCTCCGCGAGCCCAGACGCCACCGCCGCCGGCGCGCCCGACACGCGCCAGAACAGGACCCGAGAGATGCAACTCATCCCAGAAGCCCTAGCGCGTGCGCATATGCACGACCGCCTGCGGACGGCCGACCAGGAGCGCCGGGCCGTGCGCCTGGCGACGGCCCGGCGGATGCAGCGCCGCGCCGAGCGCGCCTCGATGCGGGCGCGCCGGGCGCTCGCCATGGCCGTCATGCAGTAGCGGCCGACGCCGTCAGGCAGACGATCACGACAGCACCGTACGGGGGCCGGTCCATCGGGACCGGCCCCCGTACGGGCCTTCGCCCCGTTCAGGCGCCCGCCGCCGACTCCTCGCCCCCCGGCTCCTCCGCCGGTACGTCCTCCGCCGCCGTCTCGTCCTCCGGTACGAACCCCGGCAGCCACTCCTCCAGCTCGTCCCGCAGCCGCACCGTCGCGCCCAGCTGGCACAGCACGCCGATGGTGCTCAGCGTCACCCGGTGGATCAGCAGGTACGACGGCGGCAGGTTGAGCTGCTTGCCCAGCTGGTGGGCCGGGGAACGCGGATCGGCGATGCGGGCCGCCTGGGTACGCATCCAGCTCCGGGTGAAGGTGAACTCGTCGGCCCGGGCCGGTTCGATGATCGGCACGAGGTAGTCCAGGACCGCGTCGGGGTCCAGGTCCACGGACTCCTTGACGAAGCCCTCGGTGCACAGCAGCTCGTGGACCCGCTCCGCCTCCCCTTCCAGGGCCAGGCGCAGAGAGTCGCCGATCGGTGCCGGCAGCCCGTCGGGGAGCCGGTCCACCGTTCCGAAGTCGAGGACGCCCAGACGGAGGCCGTCTCCCTCGTCCCCGGCCGGGAGGAGGCGGAAGTTGCCCGGGTGCGGATCGGCGTGCAGGAGGCCGGTGCGCGCGGGCCCGGAGAAGAGGAACCGGGCGAGCAACTGACCCGCGCGGTCGCGCTGTTCCCGGGTGCCGTGGGCGATGACCTCCGAGAGCGGGGTGCCGTCGATCCACTCGGTCACCAGCACCTGCTCACCCTGGTGGACCACGGCCGGTATCAGGACGTCGGGGTCGTCCGCGAACTCCTGGGCGTGTGCCTGCTGGGCCTGTGCCTCCAGGCCGTAGTCGAGTTCCTCGGAGACACGGTCGCGCAACTCGGTGATCAGCGGCTTGATGTCCATGCCGGGTACCAGGGGTCCCAGGAGGCGGGCGAAACGGCCGAGCTGGTTCAGGTCCGACAGGAGGGCCTCGCCGGCGCCCGGGTACTGCACCTTGACCGCGACCTCGCGCCCGTCGTGCCAGGTCGCGCGGTGCACCTGGCCGATCGAGGCGGCCGCCGCGGGCCGGTCGTCGAACGCGCGGAACAGCTCCCGCCACTCCTCGCCGAGCCGCTCCGCCAGCACGGAGTGCACCGTGCGCGTCGGCATCGGGGGCGCCGCCTCCTGCAGTTTCGTCAGGGCGGCGCGGTAGGGCCCCGCTATCTCCTCGGGCAGCGCCGACTCGAAGACGGACAGCGCCTGCCCGAACTTCATGGCGCCGCCCTTCAGCTCGCCGAGCGTCTTGAACAGCTGTTCCGCCGTGCGCTGTTGCAGCTCGCGACCCACGAACTCCGCGGACTTGCCGCCGATGCGTTTGCCCAGTCCCCAGGTGGCGCGCCCGGCGAAGCCGAGCGGGAGTGCGGCGAGCTTGGCGGTGCGGGTGACCGCCTTCCGGGGAAGATCAGACATGCGCCCTCCAGGTCCCGGACCGCCGTGCCGTGTGCGCCGTGCGGGACGAGCTTGTTGCCGGCTGTTGCCCTGTCATTGTCGCGTGCGGCACCCGCTCCTCCGGGGTGTGCTTCTCCTTACCCTTCTCCGCGGCGGAGCACGCGCATGCGGGATGCGGCCGCACCGGCCGTGCGTTCCAGACGAATCCCGGCGCCGCGACCTCCCAGCGGGCGCCCGCGCAGGACGGCAGCCGTCCGTCGAGGAAGGCGAGCGCGTGCGCCGCGGCCGTCGCGGCGACCGTCGCCGCCAGGGTCAGGTCGCAGGCCTCCACCCGGCGGGGCCGGCCCGACCGCCACTGGGCGACCAGGCGCGGCCAGTGCTCGTCCCGGTCGGTGCGCTCCTGGTCGAGGCAGCCCGCGCAGCCCGTCTCACCGGGCAGGACGAGGGGGCCGACGACGCCGGTGCCCTCCACGACCCCGGCATGGAGGTGGGGTGTTCCGGAAGCGACGAGGTCACCGGTGACGGCGGGGTCGGGCGCGTGGACGTCCACCGCGCGCCGTGGGGCGAGGATCACCAGGCCGAAACCCGGCTCTTCGTCCCGGTCGGGCGCCGGTGCGGTCGAGGCGCGCGGGGAACGGTCCGGTGCCGCCCGCCGTACCGCACGGCGGGCCGCGAGGTCCCTGCGCTCGCCGACCGACTCGGCCGGCAGGCCGCCCGGTGCGACGTCCCACGGCTCGACGCGGCCGCCGTCGCGCACGTCGACCTCACCGACGCCCGAGCCCGCGAGGAGTGCGGCGAGGGTGGTGCCCACGCGGCCCGCGCCGCGCACCTGCACGCGCAGGGAACGGCGGGCGGCCAGGTGCTCCATGGCCGCCCCCGGTTCACGAGCGACGAGGGAGAGTGCGGCGAGGTCGGGGCGCAGCCGCTCCATGACCGGCCCCCGGGCGCGCAGGGCGTCGGCGGCCGGCCCCCCGCCCGTCGCGTCGTCGAGCAGACCCGAGGCGGACAGGCGTTCCACCAGCGCGTCGACATGACCTTCGGGCAGGCCCATCCGGCGCCCCTCGTCGCGCAGCAGGGGCAGTCCCCGCGTCCCGTCCAGCAGGTCCAGGAAGCTGCCCGTGGCCAGGTCCATCGGCCCCAGCACCATCGCGTGCGCGGGCGCCATCCCGAACTGCACGGTGCTGAGGTCCCGCCAGCCGCGCCGCAGCGCGGGCTTCACCATCGGATGCATGATCGGCCCCCGTAGTCGTACGTCCCCGTGTGCCGGCGGGAGGTCGTGTGCGGTCCGCCGACGGGTGCCAGCATGCCCGGCTGCCGCGGAGGGCGTCGGAGGTTGTCCACAGGCGGCCGTATTAGTCGTACAAATCGAGCGCGTGGTGTGCGGAACGGAACCGAACCGTCCCGGAGGCGGGACTTCCCCCACGGGCAGCGGGTAACGTCGGGGCGTGCCCGCCGACCCACTGCACCGTGCCGGAAAGCCCGATCGCAGCACGACGAGCCAGCCGTCGAGCGGCTCGGGGGCGAGCGCGATCGAGGTCCGCAGGAGTGCCCGACGGCGCAGAACGGTATCCGCGTACCGCGAGGGCGATCGCACCGTCGTGCTCATCCCCGCCCGCATGTCCGAGGCGGAGGAGCAGCGCTGGGTCACCGTCATGCTCGACAAGCTCGCGGCGCAGGAGAGCAGGCGGCAGCTGGGCGACGGGGAGCTGGCCGAGCGCGCCGAGCGGCTGTCGGTGCAGTACTTCGACGGCCGGGCCCGGCCCGCGTCGGTGCGCTGGGTCACCAACCAGAACACGCGCTGGGGCTCGTGCACGCCGTCCGAGGGCAGCATCCGCCTCTCGCACCGACTGCAGGGCATGCCCGAGTACGTCGTCGACTACGTCCTGCTGCACGAGCTCGCCCATCTGCTCGTGCCCGGTCACGGCCCCCGTTTCTGGCGGCTGCTGGACGCCTACCCGCGGACGGAACGCGCCCGTGGCTATCTCGAAGGGGTCGTCGCGGCCGACCGGCTGCCGCATCTGCCGGCCGCGCGCGGGGAGTGACCTGCCGGGCGGGGCCGCCGGGAGGACGGGCCGCCCGCGATCGGCTGCCCGTGCGC